>JBAUOG010000215.1:0-4297 GCA_049579625.1 Bryobacteraceae bacterium | reverse complement strand
TCGTTGAACCGCGCGATTCCCAGGGACACGCTAAGGATCGCATGGACGACAACCGCCGGCCACAACAACGGCCCGACCGCTTCACGGCGAACACCGATGTAGATAAGGTACGACATGGCGAGCACGCTATAGGTCAGCATGCCCTGTAGTGCCCGAAGTGTGGCGCCAGGCCAGCAGGCGACCCCCAATCCGACCAGAGCACTGCCCGCAAGGCGGCTCATGATGAAGCCGGCGCCGACGATCTCCGCGTTAAACAGCAGCCGGACGACGATTGGCGGATAGGCGATCAAAACCAAACCCGTAGCCGCCTCGGCCAAGGCCGCGAGCATGAGGAGCCTATTCATTGGATCTTCTTCGACTCGACCTTTCTGAGAAATCTCATCCCACCAAAACATCACCCAGTTGGATTCGCTCGTTCACCTGTCTGTGCATAAACTCCAGCACTGATCTCACCATGAGCGCCGGAGTACACACCCTCAATGATGAAAAAGGTTGCAGCATTTTCATCGGAACGGCGCGCTCCTCAGCTCATCGGGGACACCCCGGGCTGATGTCGTGCTCACTTCCAACGTCTCAAAGCGCCGGCGGAGCGCCAGCTCGCCGTGCGCGCTGTAGGCGTGTCCCCAAACGCGATAAAGCTCATCAACCGCGGGCTCCTAATCCCCCCCAACCAAGTGTCTTCAGGCAACCGCGCGCGTGCCCTCCTTGGAGCCAGCAAGCGCATACACGACAACGCCGCCGGTACAGGCGCCTGCACCAAGGCGATTACGAAGTCCACTCTTGTCGACCCATGCCCAATCGGCGCGTGGACAGAGCGAGCCTGTCCCACGATCCACTACAGTCAACTCGTCACTCCGTCCCAGACTTTTCACACAAACTCTCACGCGCGCGATTCTGTGTTGGCATTTTTCCAGCGCCATCGAATAGCCGCTGAGCGCCTGGCCTCTAGAAAATCTGCTTCACCTCGGTATCTGCCTTCTGCATCACCTTGCTCCCCAGTTCCTCGATCAGTCGTCGCCGGGCCTCTTCGCGAATCGCCTGGAACTTCGGCCGTTGCGCCGGATCCAGGATCGGCGTGATTTTGGCATCGATCGCGCTGCCGATTTGCTTCAGCTGTTCTGCCTTCTCCAGTGGCTTGAGAGCCGTGTTTTTCTTGAGCGCCTCCAGCTGCGTTACCTCGTCCCTGATGATGGGGACAATCTGCTGTTTCTGCTGTTCTGTCAGCCCCAGCTCAATCGCAACCCCAAAAGGATCCTGCGAAATAGTCGTCACCACTTTGCCGCCTTCAATCTTGTAACCCGTGGTAACTCCCTGATAACCGTCGCGAATCGGGCTACCGACGCTGCTCGGGATTGTGGAGTATCTCCCGACATGCCAGACATTGCTCTGGCCTTCGGCCGTGTAGCTGATGCTGAACTGCTCACCGGTCACGTTATTCCGCACCCAGAAGGCTTTCCCCACGATGAGCGCCTTGAGCTGGGCGTCACCCAGCGCGGACGCGCCTTTCGCCTTGAGGTCGGTCACCGTCATGCCGGCGGGCGCATTCTTGCGCGCATCAGCGCTCGGCGTGTACCAGATGGGCGAACTCCAGGCGCGCTCCTGACCCGTGAGCGGCACGATGTCGGGCGGGGGAACTCCAGCCTTCACAGCCTGAATCAGGGTCCAGCGCGGCGTGGGGATTTCCAGCACGCGGGCATAGTAGAACGCATGCAGGCTGGCATCGAACTCGGGATCGGTCCAGACCGTTTTGAGTTCTGTCGCACCGATGCTGTTGGTGTAGGTGGCCTTCTCGATGTCCACGGTGCTCTGGATCGCCGGAACCCGGCCCGACCACTTATCGGGCTTGCGGTCTCCAGACCAGGCCACGTCGAAGATCCTTTCAAAGCTCTGGCCGTTCTTGGTCCAGCCCTTGATGACCTGGATGCGGTCGAGATTCGCCGAGGTCGGGTCTTTTACTGCCCAGACCACGAACGCCGGAACCGTGCCGTTCATCGGAGGAAGGTCGGCGCCCATAGGGACGCCGTTCGCATAGGACTGGTGTACCCAGTCCTTGGTGTTCAGGATGTCGTTCTTGTGGCCCCAGCCGCCGAAGAAGCGCACTTTGATATGGGGGCCGCTGACGCCGAAAGTTTCCTTGCGATACATAGCGTCCCAGAGGGAAGCGCGCGTGTTTTCCTCGGCCCACACGCCGGTCAGTCCGCCCGGGTTCTCCAGGCGCACATCGATGGTGTTTCCCAGCATGACCCCAGCCAGGCGCCTCTGAACGGTTCCATCCGCCTCGGCATGTCCACCAAAAAAGTTGTCCTGACGGTAAGGGCTGCCTGTGTTGTGCGAATCGGAGCCGCCGGCCATCCCGAACTTGTAGGGGTTGTAGCCGCGCGTGTCCTGCAGGGCAAGACCGTCTTTGTAGGCCTGCCGGGCAAAGCTCCCATGAATATGATCAACGCGGCCAATGTCGGGTGGAAGACCAAGCAGGCCACTGAAAATCTCATAGTTGGCGAATTCATCGGTCGGAGACAACAAAGGATGGGTTTCGGACGCACCCTTGATTTGCTTGATTTCGACCAGCCGCTCATTACGGTCGCGGGAGGAGGCCCAAGCTGCATCGATGGGCCGGCCGTAGCTGTCGAGATCGACGGGATACATCCAGCCATCGCTCACGTTGGCATTGTGTGAAATTGCCAGCAGTTCGTTGCCCGCCTTTCGCTGGGTGTCCATCCAGGCCCATAGGGCCTCGGGGTGATTGTCATCAAGCGAGCTGAAGGGCATTGGTGGAATATGCGTGCAGTCGCGGAAGAAGATGTTGCGATGCAGGTTGCGGTTGTTGGGCATGGAGGTCCACTCGTAAGAACAGAACGCCGTGAACTTGCCGGGATGATTATTTTCCTCGGCGAACTTGACGTTCTCCTTCCAAGCCGTACCTGCCACTTCAGGGCTCATGAAGGCCTTGATCGGTGGCTTACTGGTGAGAGAGAGAAGATACAAGAAGACCTTCTGCTGCTCTGCTGCGTTGTTCGGATCCTTGAGAATCAGCGGCTGCGCCTCCGGCATCTTGCTGATCGCCGAACCGGGGGTGTTCGCCTCTCTCGTGACGTTGACGTATTCGGAGTGGTCGGTCACACCCATGAAATCCATGGGCGTGTCGATCTTAATGTCGTAGCCCATGGGATGCTTGATGGTTTGGCCCTGGGCATACTTGAGGGCGTCGTCAGGTCCGGTGATGCGGTTGCCCATGACCCAGGCGTCCAGCGACCAACTGGTGTGGATGTGTTCCTCACCGAAGTAGGCGTTGCGGTCCGGGTTGGCGGGCGGCGGCGGACCGGAGTTCGACGTCTGGGCAGTTTCGCCGGGCGACGCTGCCGGTTGTGGGCTTTCAACCTTCTTGCAAGAAATCAGGGCCCCGATGCAAAGAAGAACCAACGACAAAGCCGCCGCTGCGGCAAATCTCATCTTCATAAAATGCCTCCATCCTCTTGAATGGCAACAATCCTGCGCAGGGGTGCGCACGCGGGCGTCAACACACAAAGGACCCCGGGGTACGGCGGCCTCGGAAATCTTAGAGAGCCGCATGCTAGCCTCATTTGGCCTGGAAATCACAAAGTGTTCTCCACGGCGTGCGGACTACGAAGGCCGAATCAAAACAGACCTGATTCGTAGCTCCACGTAAACATACTAGTCCAATTGCCTGCTAAAGCTCAACCCGACGGTCCCATCGTTGTTCCCCAATCATCCCGAGCCCTACGACTTCCTTGCCTATCCGAGGTTTGGTCTTTGCACCAATGGAGGCGCACGCTCATGTCAAGCGAGAACACTTAGGCGATGCATTCCAGATGCCGGAATTGCCGGCGGTCCGCTCAACCCTCCCCATATCATCGAAACCCGGTTAACTACCAACGGCCGGTTCCTTGAACTTTCGCTTTTGACAGGTGCATGGTTGAGGATCTTACCTGTCTTCTTTGGTACGCGATTTCGGAATTTCGGTCACGTATCGCTCTCAGATCGGTTCCTTACGTTCACAGCTTCTTTCCGAGCCGCGCTGTCACGGCCTGTGTGAAGATTCCAGCACAGATCTCAGCATGAGCGCCGGAGTGCACATACCCGCAATGATGAAAACGGATGCCGACCGGGGACAGGCACCTGTGTCCCAAGGCGCGCACACATCTCCGTATCTCGTCACCGAAGCCCGTCGCCGTGTGGACACAGCGAGCCTGTCCCCAGATCAACAACACCTGTTTTCAGAGCAACCCCGCGCGTCAGCGAGCCGACGCCCTTCGAAGCCGTGACCATGGGGGAGTAG
>JBAUOG010000214.1:0-4611 GCA_049579625.1 Bryobacteraceae bacterium | reverse complement strand
GAACACGGCCGACCGCGACCACGTGCGCATGGTCTGGTCCGACGAAAGCTGAGTTGGAAGTCGGCGGACGTTTTCGCGAGATCGCGATGGCTTGGGAAAGAGAAGTCCGTCCTCTCTGGGTAGCCATAACGGGTTCTTGAGGACCGCGCACGACTGAGGGCCGCGCACGACAGAGGGCCGCTAACGACACTTGACAACCCCTCCAAGCCGCGACATACTCCTAGCAGAATTTGCGGTGTTTTCGGCCCGCCCAGTTGATCGGCGGTGGCTATGCCGCCAAGCGTTGCGGGCTTGGTTCCGATGATGTTCAAAAACTACCCAAGTGAGGTGCATGTGAAAGCTCATACGACTTCCGCGATCCGGTGTGCCGGACTGCTGCTGCCACTCGTTTTTTTGGCGAATCTTGGACTGGCCGAGGAAAAGAAGCCCAATGCCAAGTACGCCTGCTCCGAGCCCAACCCGGCGTCCATGTGTACGCCCGCCAATACCTGCGGGTCGGCTACCACCCCCTGCGTGATCGACGTGAAGCGGACGGCGAATTCGGCTTCCGCCACCCCCAACATTCCAGGCGCCAAGGGGAACTCCACATTCTGCGTCAAGGTTGGCACCACTGTGGTTTGGAAGAGCAGCAGCAAGAACGTCGGGTTCGTGGTCGACGTCAGTGAAGCATCTCCGTTTGACCCGGATGGAGCCATCATTGGCGGCTCCGATCGGGAAAAGTCCGTGGTTGCGAAGCGCCCCGGCTGCTTCAAGTATTCGGCCGGAGCTTGCGTGTCGGGAGCCATCTACGGCATGTGTGCGACGGCGAATGCAGAGCTGATCGTCATACCATAAGCTGACGGAAAAGGGCTTTCACAGGCTGAAGACCGTGCCACCTTGGGTGCGTAGCAATATACTGGTGGCGCGATGCGTTATAAACCGCTCCTCCTCACCGCGGCCTTAGCGGTGCTGTTTGCCTATTCCGCTCGGACTCAGGCCACTGGCCCGAAGGTTCAGCGCCCCCCGATCATCGGCGTGGCGCACATCGGGCTCAAGACGATGGACTTGGCCGGGGACCGGCAGTTCTACGTCCGCTACCTCGGCTATCAAGAAGCATTCACGCTCGACAAGCCGGCCGGCGGGTTGATGCTGACGTACTTCAAGGTGAACGACCATCAGTACATCGAGGTCTTTCCCGAGTTGAAGAGCGACACGGAAGACCGGCTGTCTCACATCGCCTTTGAGACGACCAACATTCAGCAACTGCGGGATTACCTGGCGCAGAATGGCGTGGCGGTTCCGGCCACGCTGAAGCCCGGCCTGGACGGCAACGTCAGCATGATGCTGAAGGATCCGGACGGCCACAACGTTGAGTTCGTCGAGTACATGCCGGGATCGCTCCACACCAAGGCGTTTGGGAAGTTCCTGCCGGACACGCGGATCTCCGACAGGATCATCCACGTAGGCGTAACGGTGGCCGACCGCAGCGCGGCCGACCACTTCTATCACGACGTTCTCGGGTTCAAGGATATCTGGCACGGCGGGATGAAGGACGATCGCGTCGATTGGGTGGACATGCGCGTTCCCGAGGGTACCGACTGGTTGGAGTACATGCTGAACGTTAACAACCCAACGCCAAAGCAGTTGGGCGTGATGCATCATATGGCGCTCGGCGTGCCGAGCGTCGAGGCCGCGTATAAGGTGCTGCTCAGCCGGGACATGAAGATCGATCAGGGTCCGAAGGTTGGGCGGGATGGCAAATGGCAGCTTAACCTGTATAGTCCGGACCTGACCCGGGCAGAGTTGATGGAACCAAAGCCGGTACAGACGCCGTGCTGTTCGCCGATCTTGGAGAATTAGCGGAGCAGTGGAGACGTTGGGACATCGTATGAGTAGGTTGGGAAACGCTTGGTGACAGCATGCGGACCAGCACAGATCTCAGCATGAGCGCCGGAGTGCACACACCCGCAATGATGAAAACGGATGCCGACCGGGGACAGGTGCCTGTGTCCCAAGGCGCGCACACATCTCCGTATCGCGTCACCGAAGCCCCTCGCCGCGTGGACAGCGCGAGCCTGTCCCAAAATGCAGCAAACCCGACTAGCACTCATCATTCTGTTCGAGAGTTTTCACGCAAACTCTGACGTTAGCAGCTAGCTGAGCTTGCGGATGGTCGGCATGCGGGTGCCGTGCCAGCGGTATTCGAAGTGATCGCCTTGGCGGACGTTCTTGACTTGCTTGGGACGAAAGCACGCCAGGCATTCGCCGCCCTTGCGACGGACGCTGTGGTAAACCACGCCATTCGATCCGGCGGCCAGAAGGTCTTGACCGAATCTCTGTGAGGCGGTGTAGCTGCTGGGACTGTAGAGTGGCTTGAACTCCGGGTTTGGCCCGCGGATGTCGTGGAATTCAGCGGCAAAGTCGGCCAGGTACGCGCGCACTTGAACGAACGTTTCTAAGACGCCGATTTCCTCGAGTTCCCTGGTGCGGTGGAAAACCACTTCGGCATGTGCGGTTTCCACTGTGCGCGCTGCGTACCAGGCGCCGCGCTCGCCGGAACTGAAACGCGCTCCGGTAATGCGTGGTTGCGAGAACGCCGCCATAATCACCGACGACATGCGTTTGCCGACGACCCATTCTCCCTTTGGCAAGCGGTGGAGCAGGCCGAGTTCGGTGCCGATGCGATCGTTGGTCCAGGACTCGAGTTCGATAATGGCCTCCAGATCCTCCGGCGCCGCAATGCGATCCAAGATGCCCGTGGAGGGATAACGGCTCGGCACCAGCCGGAGGGTGCTCCTGAAGCTGACGGGAACCGTGGGAGCAGTAGTCATCCGCGCCTGCCGTCGAGAAGCCGGCGGACTTGATGCAGCCCATCCATTCCGCTGGTCATCAGCGCCAGAGCCGGTTGGCCGCCGAACAATGGATTGCTGTTCGGCAGCATGACCCATTGGTTGGCAAGTGACTCGTCGGCAAACAGGATGTGAAGTGCTTTGTAGATTCCGAGCAGCAGCGAGATGCGCATCAGCGTGTCGAACGACAAGGTTCCAATGCCGTCGTCTTTCCCAGTCTTGCTGGCGCTGGCCTTGTACTTGAAGTAAGTGGATTCGGCGGGGTAGCCGAGTAACGCAATCTGTTCACCGACGGAAAGCCCCCAACCGCTGGCAATCTGGAAGAAGGCCCGCATGGCCGGGCCGGAGAGTTGTCTGCGGACTTTGGGATCACGGCGCCGGTCGGGATGAATGGCTTCGAACTTGTGCTGCTCAATGGTCTGGAGCATAGAAACTCTATATCTAGAGTATAATCTCCACATATAGAGAAGGCAAGTAAGGGGAGAGGAATATTGGCCCCGGATGAACGCCTATGGCCCAAGGCGATCACCACCTCCGCTCCAAGCATAACGTCATAAGTGTTTGCGGATCAACCAACCACTGCCGAGAACGAACCACGCGACAGAGCCTGTGAACACTGCAGCACTGAACCGCGCGTCAGCAAGCGGATGCCTTTTGAGCCGCGCGCGTCAGCAAGCGGACCCAACCGAGCCGCGACGGTAACGGAGTCCGACATGGCCAGGCGGGCCACCAAACTAGATGAAGACGCGAGTTCCTCGTTAACTGAAACCCCCTGCTTCGCATTTCCTGATCGAATGGCGTCAGGAGAATATTGCTGAGCAGGGGCGAGACCACCGAACCCTGCGGCGTCCCGCGCTCGCTGGGAAAGAGCCGCCCTTTTGCATAGCTCCCGGCCTTCAGCATTGCCTCGATGAGGCGCAGCACCCGGCCATCGGCTACACGTTGCGCAACCAGCGTGAGAAGCTTGGCGTGATCCACCGATCCGAAAAAGTCTTTTAGATCAGCGTCCACGATCCACTCCCGTCCGCTCTGAATCTCTTTCCACACTTTGCGCATGGCGTCTTTCGTTGATCGCCCTCGCCGATCTCCGAAGTTGGCTTCATCGAATACCGGCTCGAAGATCGGTTCCAACCGATTGAGCAACGCTTGTTGGCATACCCGGTCGTAGATAGTCGGGACTCCCAATGTACGAAACTCGCCCGGCTTACCGGCCTTCGGGATCGGCACTTGCCGTACCGGTTGAGGCTGGTAGGTCTCCTCTGTCAGCTCGCTTTGCAGTCGATCCAACTGCAGATCGAGTTGCTCACCGAAGGCCTCCAAAGTCTGCCCATCAATACCTCCACTGCCCCGGTTGGCCTTGACTTTCTCCCAGGCCATCTCCAAGTTCTTCCGCTTGTATACCTTGTCAATTAATGAATGGACCTTCTTTGCCTCTGTTGGATTGATCCAGTTCGCCAGTCTCCTCGGACGACGATGTACGGGTGTTTCACTCATCGAACTGTTCCACCTCACCGCCCTTACTCATCTGATCCTCTTTCTCTCTCCAATCCTCTTCGCCGGCTGCCTTCCCTGACCCATTTCGGCCACCGATTCCTCGGTTGCGCCGTTTTCACGGCGCTTCTGGTACTACACAGCCGTCCGTCTACTGACAGAGCATCACTCTCCCTTTCGCTTTCGCTTATAGGTCCGCTTACTCTGGTGCCATCCACAGACTCTGCCAGTCCTCCTGAGGTCACGCGTTATTCTTCCGTATCGTGCCGCCCGCAAACACCTTGGTGCGGTG
>JBAUOG010000213.1:0-2700 GCA_049579625.1 Bryobacteraceae bacterium | reverse complement strand
ACATCCAAACGGCGCTGCGGTCCGTTCGGCGTGACATTCTTCCCGGACACAAGAATCTCTCCATGGCAAGCCTAACCGATATACAAGTACCGGTCACAGCCGCGGCGCCGCTGACCATCCGCATCGTGCCTCCGAAGGGTTGGTTCCATGTTGACCTTCGCGAGCTCTGGCATGCCCGCGAGTTGATCTACTTCTTCGTCTGGCGGGACATCAAGGTACGTTACAAGCAGACCGCCATCGGCGCCGCCTGGGCCGTACTGCAGCCTTTGATGACCATGTTGGTCTTCAGCCTGTTCTTCGGGAGGCTTGCAAAGATCCCCTCCGGAGGGCTGCCTTATCCTGTCTTTTATCTCTGTGCCCTTGTTCCTTGGCTGTATTTCGCAAGCGCAATGCAGGGCGCAACCAGCGTAATCGTGGAACAGCAAAAGGTCATCACAAAGGTTTATTTCCCCCGCTTGGTCCTTCCCTTCTCAGCCGTCATTTCGCCGCTCCTGGATTTCGCCATCGGTTTCGGGCTCGTGTTGCTGATGATGGCTTATTACGGCATCCGTCCCACAGTCGCCACTCTGCTGCTACCGCTATTCGTGGCGCTGGCTGTATTCACGGCTCTGGGCGTCGGTCTCTGGCTTTCCGCTCTCAACGCCATGTACCGCGACGTCCGTTACGTCGTGCCGTTCCTCACACAGCTCTGGATGTTTGCCTCGCCGGTCGCCTACCCGAGCAGTCTCGTTCCAGAGCGCTGGCGCTGGCTCTACGGATTGAACCCGATGGCGGGCGTAATTGAAGGGTTTCGCTGGGCCCTTACAGGTACGAGCGCAGCGCCGACCGTCCTTCTGGCGGCCTCTTCGCTGGGTGTCTTGCTCGTCTTTGCCGGGGGTCTCTTCTTCTTTCAAAAGATGGAGGGAATTATCGCGGATGTGGTCTAGCTCATGAGCGACATTGCCATTCGCGCCGAGGATTTGGGCAAGCTTTATCACATCGGTGAGCGCGAGCGGTACGTGGCCCTCCGGGACGTGATGGCGCGAACCATGCAGGCTCCGCTCCGTTGGTTGAGACGAGGGAACAAGCCCCCAAATGAGGATCCCACCGCGCTCTGGGCATTGAAGGATGTCTCCTTCGAGATCAAGCGGGGAGACGTGGTTGCGATCCTAGGACGCAATGGCGCGGGCAAAAGCACCCTCCTTAAGGTTCTTGCCCGTGTGACTAAACCCACCCGCGGATTCGCCGAGGTTCACGGGCGCATGGGAAGCCTGCTCGAGGTGGGCACTGGATTCCACCCTGAGTTGACCGGCAGGGAAAACGTGTTCCTGAGCGGGGCGATTCTCGGCATGAGCAAGGTCGAGATTCGACGCAAATTCGATGAGATTGTCGCCTTTTCGGAAGTGGAACGGTTTATCGATACACCGCTGAAACACTATAGCAGTGGCATGCAGATGCGCTTGGCATTCGCCGTAGCTGCCCATTTAGAGCCGGAAATCCTCCTCATCGACGAGGTCCTTGCTGTGGGCGACGTTCAGTTTCAAAAGAAGTGTCTTGGAAAAATGGGCGATGTCGCTAGGCAGGGGCGCACGATACTATTCGTGAGTCACAATTTGCAGCAAGCGCAATCGATCTGTCGATCGGGCATACTCCTCAAGGAGGGCGCGGTCGAACTCCAGGCCGGGATTTCGCGAGTAGCGAAAGGGTATTTGGCGGAATCCCGGCACTCCAGTGTCGCATGCCGGGTCGACACCGGAGCGCTCGCGTTCGAGGGGATCGCGAATCGAGCGCTCTTGGACGACGTTCTGCCGAGTCAAGATCTGATGTTCCGACTTAACTTCCGGAACGGACCGGCGCCGCTCGAGAAAGTCATGATTGACTTCGCACTACACAATGATCGCGGAGAATACATCGTGCACTCGAAGTCGCGCTTGTTGGACTTCAAGTTCAGCGTCCCATCGCAGCGTCAATTCGAGATCGTTTACGAAATCAACAGTCCACGATTGGCACCCGGAAAATACACGTTGACCGTGTACGTGCACGACCGCGGCAGGCCACTGCTGTGGATAGAGAATATCGATGCCTGCTTAATTGCCGCCAATCCATGCTTTGGGATGCCTTATCTTTTTGATGGCGTTTTCTCGTCCCTACTACCTGAATTCAACATCCGGACAGAGGGAGTTTAGATGGGCCTTCTGAGTAAACCGCGTTACGCTTTCCATCTTGTGCGCAACACGGTACTCCTTCGCGATTGGCAATATGGTCGCGAGATCACTGGTCTTGGAAGGTCCCCAGCTGGCTTGTCGGTGAATCAACAGGGCCTTCATTTTGCCGAACTGAACATCACGGTTCCCCGTGACTATGACACCTTCCTTCAACACATCAGAGACGCCGAATTGTTGAAGAGAATGGCGAAAGTGAACTTCCACAACGCGGACCGGGGCATTATTGCTACCGCACCAGGATTCAAAGCCCATGTGTCCTCGGGCGAGGAACTATTTATTCTCCGTGAAATCCTATGCGACGGTGTCTACAACTTCGGAACCGCCATGGACAATGTCGTCGTGTGGGATATCGGCATGAACGCAGGTTTTGCAAGCCTGTATTTCGCGACCAGACCTTATGTCCGCGGGGTCGTCGCTTTTGAGCCCTTCCGGCCAACCTTTGATGCTGCCTTGCGGAACTTTGAATTAAACCCCGAGCTTAGGTCCAAGATCAAGC
>JBAUOG010000212.1:0-3056 GCA_049579625.1 Bryobacteraceae bacterium | reverse complement strand
GCCGCAAGGGCACGGATCGTTTAGGCCGACCTTGCCTGTATTAGTCACGGTTTGAGGCTTGCTCGACCCCTCGCCTCCCACGAACTGCAGCGCCGCCATTTCGCGATCCTTCTTCTTTTGGATATTGCGCGTGATATCGAGGACTGTGCTTTGTGCCGCTTCCCGCGCTGCCGAGACCGCTGCCAGTTCCGGCTCCGGTTCTCGTTCGGCCGGGCGCACGTCCTCATCTTCATCGTCTTCGGGTTCCGGGTACGGAAGAGGAATGTTGCCGGTTTCGATTCTCAGAAAGTAGAGGTACCGGATTGTCTCGTCCTCAATCCGGTCCATCATGTCCTGAAACATCTTGAACGATTCCTTCTTGTACTCGATCAACGGATCCTTTTGTCCGTAGCCACGAAGGCCGATGCCTTCTTTCAGGTGATCCATCGACAGCAGGTGATCTTTCCACTGGTTGTCGATGACGTTGAGCATGATGATGCGCTCGGCTTCGCGCATGTTTTCAGGGCTGACCAGGTTCTCCTTCTCGTCGTAGCGACGCGAGAGAACCTCATAGACGTGCTGCTCAATTTCAGGGCGCGTGAGCGGAGACAGCTCGCTGATCTCCAACTTCACCCCGAATTGATTGAGCACGGCATTCTGCAGCCCCAACAGGTCGTATTGATCGTTACGCGAGTTCTCCGGGACGTATTGGTCGACGAACTGAGCCACTATGCCACTGACGATTTCCAGAATCTTTTCCTTTTGATTCTGGCCTTCGAGCAGCGCACGCCGCATGCCGTAGACAGCGTTCCGCTGCTTGTTCATGACGTCGTCGTATTCGAGCACGTGTTTTCGAGACGCGAAATTCTGTGCCTCTACCGCCTTCTGCGCGGCGGCGATCCGCTTGGTGATGAGACCCGACTCAATCGGCACATCTTCTTCCATGCCCAGGCGCAGCATCAGGCCCTGCATGCGCTCGCCTCCGAAAATGCGAAGCAGGTCGTCCTGCAGAGAAAGGTAGAATCGGCTGCTGCCCGGATCGCCCTGGCGCCCGGCACGTCCGCGCAACTGATTATCGATACGCCGTGATTCGTGCCGCTCCGTCGCCAAAATATGCAAGCCCCCCAGCTTGACTACTTCCTGGCGTTCGGTTTCGATCTGGCGCTTGATGTCTGTGAGTTCGCGCTCCAGCTCTTCTTTGGGAATCATCTCCGGCGTCTTGTTTTGCTTTTTCAGGCGCTCCCGCACCAGGGTGTCGGGGTTGCCGCCGAGCAAAATGTCGGTGCCGCGGCCGGCCATGTTGGTCGACACAGTCACTGCGCCCATTCGCCCGGCCTGCGCCACGATCGCCGCTTCGCGTTCGTGGTTCTTGGCGTTCAGCACTTCATGCTTCACGCCCATCTTCTTCAAAATGCCGGACAACCGCTCCGATTTCTCCACTGAGATGGTACCGACCAGCACGGGCTGACCCCGCTCGTTGAGCGCCTTAATCTCTTTTGCTGCGTTCCGGAACTTCTCATCCTCGGTCCGATAGACGATGTCCGAATTCTCTTTGCGGATCATCGGCATGTTGGTCGGAATGATCACCACGTCCAGGTTGTAAATCTTCTGGAACTCAGCCGCTTCCGTGTCCGCAGTACCGGTCATGCCGGCCAGCTTTTTGTACATGCGGAAATAGTTCTGGAAAGTAATGCTAGCCAGGGTCTGGGTCTCGCGCTCAATCTTGACGCCTTCCTTGGCTTCGATCGCCTGGTGCAAACCATCGCTCCAGCGGCGGCCCGGCATCAACCGGCCGGTGAATTCGTCGACGATGATGACCTGCCCCTCTTGCACGACGTAGTCCCGGTCGCGCAGATAAAGCACGTGCGCGCGCAGTGCCTGCTGCACGTGATGGTTCATCTCGATGTTCACCGCTTCGTAGAGATTGCCCATCGTGAGCAACTTCTCCACCTTCAGCACGCCCTGCTCAGTGAGCGCCACGGTACGGTGTTTTTCGTCGACGGTAAAGTCGCCGGTGGTGTATTTCTCCCCCGGCTCCTTGCCTTCGATGACCTCGCCGCGCTCTAGCGCCGGGATGATCCGGTTGACCTTGTAGTACTTGTCCGTCGACTCTTCGCTGGGGCCGGAAATGATCAACGGCGTTCGAGCCTCATCGATCAGGATGGAATCGACTTCGTCGACGATCGCGAAGTTGTGCCCGCGCTGCACGCAGTCGGAAATTCGAAACTTCATGTTGTCGCGCAGGTAGTCAAATCCGAACTCGTTGTTGGTGCCGTACGTGATATCCGAGGCGTAGCTATTCCGACGCTCGACGTCGTCGAGGTCGTGCACAATCACCCCGACGGACAAGCCGAGGAACTTGTGAAGCCGTCCCATCCACTCCGAGTCGCGCCGGGCCAGGTAGTCGTTTACCGTGACGATGTGTACGCCATTGCCGCCGATTCCGTTCAAATAGGAGGGCAGCGTCGCGACCAGGGTCTTACCTTCACCCGTTTTCATTTCGGCGATCTTGCCGCGATGCAGAACAATGCCACCGATCAGCTGAACATCGAAATGCCGCATATTAAGGATGCGGCGGCCTCCCTCGCGGCAAACGGCAAACGACTCAATTAAGATGTCGTCCAGCGAAGCGCCATTGGCTACGCGTTGCTTGAAATCCACTGTCTTGGCCGCCAGTTCGGCGTCCGACAACGCCATCATCTGTGGTTCAAGATCGTTGATCGCCACCACCATGGGGCGAATCTTCTTAATCTCGCGATCATGCTTTGTGCCAAATATTCTGGCGAGAACTGTATCGAGCATAAAACCTGTTTCCTCTCAATAAAAACATTCACCGGACGCACTCATTTACGACGCAAGACCGCTTACCGTGAAATGCGCCGCATGCTGGTTACGAGAGGTGAATGGGAGGAGGTCTTTGGAAGAGGTTGTGCTGGACGGGGGTCCGGGGCGGCGACAGCGGGATGCACTCCGCCACTTGCCGGGATTCAATAACCGGTGCTCCCGCAACCGCGTTCGCTTCCATCAACGCCCACTGATAGAGCGCACGAATGGTGGTCTTGCGGGCGAACTTCAGG
>JBAUOG010000211.1:0-2742 GCA_049579625.1 Bryobacteraceae bacterium | reverse complement strand
GATCAAGGGCAAATAGAAGCTCGCGGAGCGGAAAACTGCAAATATACTTGCCACGCTAGGGCCGAACTATAAACGGATGTCGGATCGGCTTGGCGACCTTCTTCATCATCAGGGGCGGCCAATTTGGCCCAAGTAGCGGGCGAGATCAGACGGGTGATAGCGATGATCGCTTTGAGCCTCGATCACCACCGGTTTGGGATTTGTCGGGTCTTTGCAGTTGGTTGTGCCAGGGATTCTAAGCACGCGCGCCAGATCGTGCAACATGTCAATCTTCCATCCGCGCATTAGGGCGTTGTCTCGAATCAGAGTGTTCCATCGCCTCGCGAGAATAGCCGCTGCTGCTCGATCCTCGTTGTTACGGAACAGGTAGAGCTCCCGGAAGAGCAGCCATACGTGAATACCGTTGCCGGTAAAAATTATGAAGGTCGGAGGCAAATTTGTCGGAAGAATGGAAAGAGCCTCTTCGACACTGCACGGCAAGGTTGTTTTGGGATGGGCGTCTGATCGCAGATCAATATCCACCCAGAGGCCTCCAATCGCGGCGATCTCCTTGGAGGGGCACCGGTGATCCGGACCGTAATCCCTTCCCGAAAGTCCGACGCCGAAATACACGTCTTGACGGATTGTTGATTCGGCGTAGAGAATTGCCGATTCAACGTCGCGGAACCACCGGGAACACTTATCGGCTATCGTCCAAACAAGAATGCGTAACTCTTCCGGCTTGTTTGCAAAAAGGGCTTCCAGGAATTGGCGGGTGGGAGATCGGGCTTGTTCGGACATCATCAACCACCTTCGGGCCGGGCCCCAGTGCGCTGGAGAGAGGTTCGAGTTACAAAGCTATCCGGTGACTGCGAACAAGAACTGGGGAAGCCCAGTATGCAACTTGCATGGCTACCGATAACAGGGGTTAACGTCACGGTTTCGCCGCCGCAACACAAGAAAGATACAACCCCAACCAACCGAGCTGCTTGAGCGAGATGACGGAGTCTGCTGTCAAGGTATGCTTACCAAGTTCGGAATTAACCATCCCGGGTATCACGGCCTCGCTTATGCCTGCCTTCGCCAGCTTGAGAATTGACTCATTCGTCAGGTTTCTTGGGCCAACTGGCACAGGACACATCTGGACAGCGACGTGAATTCTCATGGGTGATTTGAGTCTACTGCCCTTGCCTGGCGTGCTGCAAGGCTGAGAAGAGACCATTCGGCTCTTGCGGACCGTCCGCCCCTAAGACGTGAAGCCGAATCAGGTGCACCTGTGAGCTGCCGCCCAGTAGCGGCTACATCTGCGCGGCAGATCGATTGTCGGGAAGTTCAGTACTCGTCATAATGTTAAAAACTGTCGCCATTGATCGTTCCCATATCACGGTTCGTATTGGATATTCAGACCTTTGTCGCGAGTCTCCTCAAGCACGAATAGGAATGTTGGAAGCAAAGACGCGGTTATCGGCGCCGATCACTCCCGCCTTCGACAGTTCCGCTACGAACGCCTCATACAACGCCCAAGGATACGGAGACGGGCCGATAATAAGCCGATCAAGCATGAGCGAGAGGTCTAGCTCGCGAAGATCGTCCGAGACGGTCGTATCCAGCGGCAGTTTGTACACAATTTGCGGAACTCCTCGAACAACCTCGGTCGATGGTTCCATAAGTGGCGTTGGCCAGAGCTTTGGGGTATAGATAGCGCGCCATTCCCGCTCCTCGTGAAAACCCCTGTGCTTAACACAAGCGGCGCCGACGAGAAGCATGTAGAAAATGGTTGTGACCACCCGATCGCGCTCCACAGACCGGAGCAGAGCATGGCTGGCACGAACCCTATCGATGACGTCGTAAATCTCTGAGTAAACCTCCGCAGCCGTCCGGTAGGCTACTGGACTGAAAATTGTATTCAATGAACTCAATCCTCCCCCCGCGTACCAGGGAATCTTCAAGACAATGGCAACACGAGAAACATTGTTTCCGAAACCGCGCCACATGGATAGCCGACCGTCACAGTCTTCCTTGCTGTCATGTTCCGAAATTGACGCAATGTATGTGTTCAACTGAATTCTGCCGGTCGAATTTCGGTCCATCCATCTGCCAAACTGAGCCATGGCTTCCGAAGCCGCTCCCGGCACGCACTCATCAACAGCCCCAATAAACGTTCCGTGCCTCGCTCCATCAGAAAAGAACTCGCTCAGAAGGTCGAATCCGTGCTGAACCTCCCGGTAGTCAGCCATGCACGTTGCGTTACGCATCCAGATGCGCTTGCTCTTGATGATGCTGAGCGCCGCCTCAGCCGAGGTGTAATGAACGAATTTTGCGTAGCGGTCGTTCTCATAAAACGAGCGCCGTTGTCTCGTAGCATGAGGCATAAAGACGCTCTCAAGCTCCATCGCGAGCCGAACGTCATCGGGGAGGGCAGCTGGGGGTTGGGCCTCTCCTGTCATAGCGCAATCTCTGGTAGTTGGTTCGTCTGGATCAAGTCGAGCTCTCCGGCTTCCCAGACATTTCTACATCCATCATTGCGCAGTCACCAAGACCGATTCGACGGACTTCCCAGTGCAAGGATCAGTTGGCCCTGGGTAAAGCTAACGCTGACCTCACGGCGTTGTGTGGCTATGAAGGAGCAGTATGCACGCTTCAGTGCGATATGATCCCGGTACTTGTCATCACCGTCGTTAGATTCGCCTACGTGCGTTCCCCATTGCGTCGGCTGAAGGCGTGTGCCCTTTGTTTGTAGGGGCGGGATGCATCACCTAGGAG
>JBAUOG010000210.1:0-7012 GCA_049579625.1 Bryobacteraceae bacterium | reverse complement strand
AGCCGTCGAAAAGGCTCTCCGTTATGGCTACGTTGGCCGCCGTCTTAAGAAGCGTAACTTCCGCTCTCTTTGGATCGTGCGTATCAATGCCGCGTGCCGTAGTTCGCAGATCTCTTACAGCAATTTCATCAACGGGCTGAAGCGCGAAGGCATCGATCTGAACCGCAAGGTTCTGGCGGATATCGCCATTAACGATGCGACGGGCTTCCTGACGCTGGTGGAGAAGGCGAAAGCCGCCCATCAAGCGCAAGTGCAGTAAGTCACCCCGCTTGTGTTTTTCGGAGCCGCGACCGTTAGGGAGCGGATTTCGGTTTTGACAGTCAGGAACAGACACCGGCGCCAGTGAATCTGGCGCTTTTCGATTGGCATTTGTAAACCACTATGAGCATTGAAGTCGTAGAAGAAGGCGCCGATATCCTGGCCGGTTTGGAACAACGCATCGAACGGGTGCTGGAACTCCTCTCGGCCTTGAGAACGGAGAACCAGTCGCTGAAGGAGCAACTTGCCAGCGCCCAGCTCGAGCACGAAGAAGCGATGAAAGAGCTCACCGGCAGGCAGCAGGAATTGACGGCCGCCAAACAGCAAGCCAAGAGCGCGGCGCAGGAATTGGAAGAGCTTCGTAACGAGCGCAAACAGGTGAAGACTCGCATTGAGAAGTTGCTCGGCCAGATGGACTTGCTCAGCGACGTCTAGACTGCTCACAACCATCGAGCCTCGGAGCGGGTTGGATCTTCCTGGCTGGTTGTTCTAACCTAGTGGTCAATGGACGCCGCCGAATCCCGTAAGCAGACTGTGCGCGTCACGATACTTAACCAGGTCTACAACGTCGCCACGACGGGTGACCCGGAAGAGACGATCCAGACCGCACATGAGGTAGACGAACTGATGTCAACCATTGCGCGCCGTGGTGGCAATCTGGATTCCACCCGCACAGCAGTCCTGGCTTGCTTACATCTCGCCGATAAGCTCCGTGACTCTGAAACCAAGCTCAACGCGCTTCGGGAGTTGGCCGACCAGCGCTCGCGAAGCTTGGCAACGCTTCTTCACCAGCTCGACGCCGAGTTGGAGCCCTCTGCCCCCAAAGCCGACTAGTTTTCGCTTTTACAGAGTGGCAGCATCGTCGTCGTGATAACACTATGTCTAAATGCCTTCACGCCGGCTGCTTGCCCTTACCCCCTCCTTCGTTTGTCTGAGTGCCATGTGCTTTGCGCAGCAAGGGCAGGGAACGTTCTACAGCGTGCCTTCGGTGGATGCTCCAGAACTTGCCCCGCGAGGCTCCTATTCGGTTGGCGTCCGCACCGTCGACCTGGTCGAACCGCAGCAGGTTGACATTCTGAAGCTCGATCCCAAGACCAAAAAGGCGCCGCTCTACGATCGCCCTCTGAGAGTCGAGATCTGGTACCCGGCAGTCATTCCGGCCGGCGCTGAGGAGCGAACCTACTACGAGGCGGCCATGCCGCTTCCGACGGCGCCTGGTGTCCCGAAGACATTCATTACCGCCGGCAAGGCGTTGCGTGATGCACAACCCCTTTCCGGCAAAACGTTTCCTCTTGTTGTCGTATCCCATGGCTACCCCGGATCGCGCACCTTCCTCACGTACCTGACAGAGAATTTGGCATCCAAGGGCTACGTGGTTGCCGCTATCGATCACACCGATTCCGTGTGGGGCGATGTCAAGCCTTTCCCGAGTACCTTGTTCAACCGCTCGAGCGATCAGCTCTTCACCATACGAGCTCTCGCTGAGCAGGCCTCAAAGCCCGGTGACTTTCTGCATGGCTTGCTGGATGCTGAGAATGTCGCTATCGTCGGCTACTCGATGGGCGGATACGGTGCACTGGCGAGCGCCGGCGCCGGCTACAGCAAAAACTCGATCCTGGCTAAGGGGCTTCCCGACGAATATTCGGAAGGGTTACTTGCCGGTTCACCGAAGTTTGCGGCGCGGGTCCTCCCCAACGTGAAGGCCGTTGTCGCCATCTCTCCGTGGGGCGCGCAGCCGCCTTACAACAGCTGGGATGCCGACGGACTCGCGGGTATCCGTATTCCCTCCCTCTTCATCGTCGGTGATCAGGACGACATCTCCGGGTACGAAGCAGGTGTCAAGCATGCGTTCGAAGGCGCTGTGAACTCCGACCGCTGCCTGCTGGTCTTTGAGAACGCTCGCCACAACATTGGAGGGAATCCTGCACCCCCGGAGGCGGTCGGCTCATTCGTCACGCGCGAATTCTTCGACGAGCCCGTCTGGCGGCACGAGCGCATCAACGCCATCAAATCAGCACTTCATCACCGCATTCCTTGACGTCTATCTGAAGGGCGACGAGTCGCGCCGGGCCTATCTGCACCCCGCTGTAGAGAAATCGAACGATGGGAAGTGGCCGCTTCCGCCGGGCAAGAACGTGGGCGGAGATTTCAGTACAGGCGACCCCAAGGACAACCAGAGCGTCTGGAAAGGCTTCCAACGGCGATGGGCGGTCGGGCTGGAATTACACTGCGTGGCCGTAACCAGGTAATCGGCAATCAAGCGGGAGTTGGGCCGTTCGGGCCCAACATTTACACTGGTTCTAAGCATGTACGCGCCCACTGAACGGACCCAACTGAAGCGTCTTCCGAAGCGGGCTTCCTATGATCCGGCCCAGATTCACGCCATTCTCGACGAAGGCTTTCTGTGTCACGTCGGCTTTGTGCTGGATGGGCAGCCCTACGTCATCCCCACCGGCTATGCTCGTTCCGGCGAGCAGCTCTACATCCACGGTTCAGCGGCTAGCCGGATGCTTCGCACGCTGGCTCAGGGCATCGACGTTTGTGTAACCGTCACCCTCCTCGATGGGTTGGTCCTGGCGCGTTCCGCGTTTCACCATTCCATGAACTATCGCTCGGTGGTTGTTCTTGGCAAGGCCCAACTAGTCACTGATCCTGAGGAAAAGTGGGCGGCGCTGCGCTGCTTCACCAATCACGTCGTTGGCGGACGCTGGGAACAAGTCCGCCAGCCAACCGAGCAGGAGATGAAAGCGACCAGGGTGCTGGTTCTGCCGCTGAGTGAAGTATCGGCTAAGATTCGGACCGGTCCACCGATTGACGACGAAGAAGACTATTCGCTGCCGGTTTGGGCCGGCGTCGTCCCCGTGAGGCCGCAGTTCGGCGAATCCGTCCCGGACAGCCGCCTCATCTCGGGTCTCGAAGCTCCCCGAATCGTGCGTGGAGACGCCTGAGTCATTGAAGAGCGCCTCATTTGCAGCATGAGCAAAAGTAAATCAGCAGCGATCGCGGGCGCACTCGGTCTGTTCCTCACCATCTTGCTGTGGTTCATCGTTCGAGCCGGCAATGCCGCAGACCCCTCCGGCGAGGTCAGTGGCGCCAGCCAAACCCCGCCACGGCGGAAGGCTTACTTTGAGGCGCAGTTGCAAAAGAACCCCGGCAATGCACCGCTTCTTGTAAGGCTCGGTCAAGTGGAGCGCTCCATGGGCAAGAACGCAGAGGCTCGCCGGCATTTTGAACAGGCGATTTCGAGCGACCCCAACGCGACCGACGCCCGGCTTGAACTTGGTCTCCTTTGTTCGCAGACTGGAGATGCCGCGGAGGCGGTGACGCAATACCAGGCTGTCTTACTCCAGAATCCCCACCAGGTGGATGCGCTCTACAATCTGGGGCTTATCGCGGCGAATGGCGGTGACCTCGATGAGGCCCGCCAGTATTGGAGAGCCGCTGCCCAATACGGCGCTGATCGGGAGAGCGGGCGCTTGGCCGCCGGCAACCTGGCACGATTGGGATCCGCCCCGAACCCACCCGCGCGACCCCCACCATAGGCGAGCTGGTGAAAAAGGCATCTCCCATTCACGCCCCAGTATCGGGAATCTGCAACCCATTACAAACAAACACAGGCGCTTCGGAGCCGTGACCGTTTAGGGAGCGGTTTTTGGCCTTTTTCATCCAGCCCCGCTAGGAACCGGCGCTCCGCGTAAAACTGTCAGGTGGCGATAATGGTGGACGGCAACGGTTGCTACTCGAAATGTTCATTCGTCACTCAATTCGTCTCGCCGGCAGTTGGTTACTCGCGTTGTGTGCGATAGCAGTCCTTGCTTACGCGCAAGGGCTGCCCAAGTCAATTTTCTCGCCCGCGGCGCAACCGCCGCCCGCGCCTGTTGCTCCGCTTCCTGCCCCGCCCCCTGACCTGAGCATCCCCTTGCCGCAGATCGCCGACCGGGCGGAAGAACTCGATCGCCTGCTCCGGGAGATTTCCAAAGAACTGGCTTCCACAGCCGGGCTGCTCGAATCCGACAAGCGGACGAAAGTGCAGGGCGACGAAATCAATGAACGGTTTCAGGACCTAGAGAAAATGCTCGCCGGGGCGCCGAACAACCTCGACCTTCAGGAGGAAGACCTGTATTGGCGCGCGTTGGGCCAGCGATACGCTGGCCAGCGGAAGGTTTTAGCGGCCCGCGCTGCCAGTCTCCAAACAGAGATTCAATCGCTTGAGGCACAACAGGTACAATGGCAGGCCACCTTGGATGCCATCAAAGAGACCCACGGCATCGAATCCGTTGTGGATCGCATCAGACAGAAGCTCGAAGAGATGCGCGGTGTCCGGGCTCGAGCGCAAGAGCAACTGAATCTCGTCCTGACTCTTCAGAACCAGATCTCCCAGCAGGACCAGCAAGTCTCCGGGGTGCTTGTCAAGCTGGAAGCTGCGCAGGAGAGCCTGCGTGGGCATCTGCTCGAAAGGGACGCACATCCTCTCTGGGCGGCCCGCGAGGTGCGGCAGTTGGATCAGCCGATCGTCCCTGATTTCCAGCGCGGCGTTAACCGGCAGTTCTTCAGCGCCGGCGACTTCGTGGAGGCGCATAAACTGCGTCTGCTCGGCCTCCTGGCGCTCTACCTCTTGGCCTTGCTCGCCGCAATAAAGGTAAAACGTGCT
Organism: Bryobacteraceae bacterium; assembly: GCA_049579625.1. Classification (GTDB taxonomy): domain Bacteria; phylum Acidobacteriota; class Terriglobia; order Bryobacterales; family Bryobacteraceae; genus CAJCIT01. Next base: position 2,103 of record JBAUOG010000210.1, on the reverse strand, counting down.
GTCGACAGCGGATCTTGGCCAGAGGTTCCTCCGGAAGCCGTTGCGATCCTCGATCGGCCATTCGGACTGGCGCTGCTGGCGGCCTTGCTCCTGACTATTGGCCGAGTGACTACCGCGCCGGTAGGAGTCGGCTTCCTCGTTCTTCTGCTCTACACGATTCTCGTCCTGCGATTGCTTCCGCTACTCATCGAGCCAGGGTTATTGCCCTTTCTCCGCGCGCTGGAAATCTTCGCCGTGATTGAGGGCTTACACGTGGCGACGCGATTGTCGCCCGTGGTGAAGCGCGAATTGTTCGCCTTGATTGTTCTCGCTGCTCTAGCCGTATTTGCGTGGCTCTCACGTCCGGCGAAGATACGCCAATTGCGGATGTCCAAACGCGGCCTCTTTCTGTTTGTCGCTGCAATCCGACTCGCGCTGCTCCTACTGGCTGCATCCCTTGCCGCCAACATCTTCGGCTTTATCGCCCTTTCCCAGATTCTGGGCATCAGCACGCTGCTAGGCGCTTTTATAGCGGTCGTTCTTTATTGCACGGTACGGATTCTTACTTTGATTCTGGCCACGCTCCTGGCCAGCCCATGGGTACTCGCACGATCCTTCCCACGCAAAAGCGTTTTGCTTTGGGGTGGGCGCATCCTGAACCTTGGCGGGGCTTTGCTATGGCTCGATTCGGTGCTGATTCTGTTTACCATCCACGACGACGTACTTACCTTCGCTCAACAAACGCTTGCCTACCCGATCGGGTTTGGAACGGTCCACATCACGCTGGGCGGTGTTCTTAGTCTTCTGCTGATTGTCTTTATCGGGTTTGGGATTGCGAAGTTCTCCAGCTATGCATTGCAGAGGGTGCTGCTGACGCGATTCACCCTGCAGCGGGGCCTGCCATACGCCGCCTCGAAGATGGCGTATTACGTCCTCATCATCCTGGTGTTCCTGGCTGCGTTGGCGAATGCCGGAATAGAACTCAACAAGTTCACTGTCATTACCGGTGCGTTGGGCGTCGGCGTGGGTTTCGGCCTGCAGAATGTCGTCAACAATTTTGCCTCGGGATTGATCCTGCTGTTTGAGCGGCCCATCCGTGTCGACGATACCGTCGAGGTTGGTGGCCTGGTGGGCACCGTCCGGCGAATCGGAGCTCGCTCAAGTACCATCCAGACTTTTCAGGGTGCTGAAGTGATTGTGCCCAACAGCAACCTGATCGCGAACCAGGTCATCAATTGGACCTTATCCTCACCGTGGCGGCGCGTCGACATACCGGTGGGTGTCGCGTATGGCACCGATCCTGAAGAGGTAATCAAGCTCCTAGTTGGCGTGGCGAACGCTTATCCGGCAGTGATGCGGTCTCCTGAGCCGTCGGCGTTCTTCCTGGGGTTTGGCGACAGTTCCTTAAACTTCGAGCTTCGCTTCTGGGCCGCGCGCCAGGAGATCTGGTTTCAGCTCAAGAGCGACGTGTCGGTAGCGGTGGGCAGGGCATTGGCGGATGCCGGAATCGAGATTCCTTTCCCGCAGCGGGACCTGCATGTCCGCAGCATCGATGCGCAAGCGGCGACAGCTTTGTCGCCCCCTCCAGCTAAGGCCGAGCCAACCGGCTAGCGATCCCGGCCCCGGTGATGCTTAGTACGCGATTTCGGAATTTCGGTCATGTATGAAGACTCCAGCACAGATCTCAGCCAGGTCACCGGCTGAAGCCGGGTTGAAACAATCTGTTACCCGACACACAGTGGGTCACAGACCAGCATGAGCGCCAGAGTGCACAACGAGCAATGATGAAAACGGGTGTGTATTTCCACAAGGCCGCGTGGCGCAGGCTGCAAAGCCTGCTGAGCCGAGATCAGATTAGATTCATCTCGGCTCTTGCCTCGGTTAGTTTTCACCGGCTCTGATGCGCGCGATTACTCACCAACCGGTATTTTCAGAGCAACCGCGAGCGTCAGCAAGCGGTGTGCCGATACGTGATCCGATTTCTGATCTCGGGCACATAAGGTCATGTGCATAAATAAACGCTTCAGTTTGGCGCGGGCGATATCGTGTAGTTCCAGTCACCGTGGAATGCGTGGCGGGCGAGATTGAGAGAGTCGAATGTGGTGTCGGAGATTTTGACACCCT
>JBAUOG010000209.1:0-12136 GCA_049579625.1 Bryobacteraceae bacterium | reverse complement strand
GCGTAGAACCGGAAGTGCGAATTAGTGATGTCCATTTTCTGGCGGGGACCATACCGGCCAGGCCCCGCCGGAGTGATGGCGAGAACGTCAGGATATTTTCGGGCGAGCCATGTGGGAATCGCGTACGTCGGCGTGCCCACGATCACCGAAATGCCGGCCTTATCCATTGCCTGGATCACGCGGTCAATGTGCGAGAAATCGAACACGCCGTCCTGCGGCTCCATCGTTCCCCAGGTGGACTCTGCGATACGGACCACGTTGATGCCGGCCGATTTCATCATCTCCACGTCGGCGGCCAATCGATCATATGGCGCATACTCCTCGTAGTAGGCGGCGCCGTACAGGATCGTTCCGGGGTAGGGGTCCACCGCCGCCGCACTCACCATCGCACAGCTGAGCGAAACGGCCGCTGCCGCGAATGCCGCAGCGCCTATGCGCGACTTTCCCGAGGCATTTCGCAATCGTGGTGACGATCGGTGAGAACACATGGATACGCCAATTATATGGACCCGGCGCAGGGCTGCGCCAGCACGCCGCTAAGTACAGCGATTTCGGAATTTCGGTCACGTGTGAAGACTCCGGCAGAGAACCGCGCGCGTCAGAGTCTGTGTGAAAACCTTCTGATCGTGGGGACCAAGTCAAGTCCGTTTCAGCGCGTCTTTGACTCGTGCCGGCGTCATCGGAAGCTCCAGCAGCCGTGCCCCGGCGGCGTCGAAGATGGCGTTGGCAAGCACCGCGCCGACTGTGACCACGGGCGGCTCGGCACATCCCTGCGCCGGCGCTCCCGGCGTTTCCACGAGAATGCACTCAATCTTGGGCAGCCCCGAAAAACGCGGCAACTCGTAGGTGTCGAAATTGCGATCGAGGATTTTGCCACCTTGAAACCGCAGCCCCTCGGTGAGCGCGTAGCCTAGCCCCATGGTGGTCGCGCCTTCCATCTGCTGTAGCGCTCCGTCCGGATTCACGACGAATCCCGGGTCCATTGCCACGACCATACGGTGCACAGTCACCTTTCCGGTCGCTTTGTCCACCGAGACTTCAGCCATGGTAGCCACCCACGTGCCAACGTCCATGCCGAGAGCAACGCCTTGGCCGCGCCCCAGCGGCGCCCGCCCCGCTTGCCAGCCGAATCGTTTGGCCGCTGTTTCCAGTACGCGCTTCATGCGGACATCCGTGAGATGCCGCATGCGGAACTCCACCGGATCCACTCCCGCCTTCGCGGCCAGGATGTCCATGTGCGACTCACGGGCAAAGGTGTTGGTGTTGACCGATGGCGCCCGCCACGCACCCACGCCGAAGAAATGCATGCCCTCCGGGTTGCCGCCCATCCAACCACCCGCCGACACGGTTCGCTGGTTCGCGAAGGCATAGAACGGAATCGCCTCTCGATCGCCCCCGCCGATCAGCTTCGCGTCCCACGACGAAATCTCGCCGTTCGAGGTCAAGCCGGTCTTCAGCTTCACGATCGCCGCCGGACGGAAGTAGTCGTAAAAGAACTCCTCGGCCCGGTCGTAGACCACCTGTACCGGTTTACCCGCCAGCTTGGACAACCGCGCCGCTTCGATGGCCTGTTCCCCTGCACCCTTGCCGCCGAATCCGCCGCCCACATAGGGCACAATCACACGAACGCTTCCAGGGCTCAACTGCAAGGTCCGAGCAATCTCATCCCGCAGCGGGAACGGCGTTTGGCTGCTGGCCCAGACCGTCACTTTGCCGTTTTCGAACGATGCCAACGCGGAATGCGTTTCGATGGGCGCGTGCGCGACGTAGGCATTCAGGTAGGTTTCTTCCACGACACTCGCAGCCAGCTTTTCGCCCTCGGCGATGTTGCCGCTCTCCTTGACTACCGTCGGCGGCGGCGCCATCTTTTCCAGATGCGCAAAGATCGTCTTCTCGTCGACGTTCGATTTCGGCGTGTCGAACTCGGCCTTGACCAGACCCAGCGCATGTTCCGCCGCGTCGGGCCGTTCGGCCAGCACAGCGATCAAGTCACCGTCCCGGATCACGCGAGCGCCGGTTTTCTCAGCAGCCTCCGTGTTCACCGATTTCAGCTTCGCTCCGTGCGCCGGCGGCCTCAGGATGCGCGCGTACAACATTCCCGGCACTCTCACGTCGGCCGTGAATTCGGCCTTTCCGGTAACCTTGGCGAGCGCGTCCTTGCGCTGCAGGTGCTGCTGTGAGAGCCGCAGATCCGCGTACTTCTTGATGGGCACCTTGCCCAGGTGTCGCTCAATCCTTTTTCCGTCGACCAGTTGCCCGTAGCTGACTTTCTTCTCCGGCGCGGTTTTGTCTGAGATCACGCCGGCGCTGACGGTCAGCCTGCTGACAGGCAAATCGAGTTTGTCGGAGGCCATCTGCAGCAGCGCCGCCCGCGCTTCAGCCGCCGCGGCTCGCACCAGCAACGAATACTGGCGGACGTTCAGGGAACCGAACGTGCCCATGTCCCACGGGCACACCGCCGTATCCACCATGATCATCTCGACCGAGTCGTAGTCCACGTCCAACTCATCGGCGATCAGTTGCGCCAGGACGGTCCGGGAGCCTTGCCCCATCTCGATCTTGCCCGCCAATCCGGTCACCTTGCCATCCGGCGCGATGCGCAGGTAAGCGTTGAGATCGGTGGGGAAGGTCGGCCGCTCGGGGATCTTCTCCTCCTGCGCGCGCGCCGGCACTGCTTCGGCGGAAAAGAAGAGAAAAAGCCCTGACCCGGCCAGGGCCAACGCGTCGCGACGGCTGATCGCGGAATTGGCTTTGACGACTTTGGCCGCCACTTTGCCCGGCTTCATCGCGAGCCTCCTTTCATCGCCACGCCAGCTTCTTCAATCGCTGCCAGGATGCGTACATGCGCTCCACAACGGCACAGGTTGCCGTCCATTTCCCGGATGATCTCTTCACGCTTCGCGCTGGGAGTCTTCACCAGCAGGGCATATGCGTTCATCACCATTCCCGAGGTGCAGAACCCGCACTGGAAGGCGCTGTGCTTCACGAATGCCTCCTGCAGCGCATTCAGCTGCCCTCCCGACTCCAGGCCCTCAATCGTCAGGACCTTCTTGCCGTTGACGTCTTTCAGCGACGTGACGCACGATCGCACGGCCTCTCCATCCACCATGACCGTGCACGCTCCGCATTGCGCCTCGCCGCACCCGAATTTCGTTCCCGTCAATCCAAGATCCGAGCGGAGGACCCACAGCAGCATCCGCTCGTTATCCGTGGTGACACTGGCCGGTTTACCGTTCAGCGTGAAAGAAGTGGTCTGCTCCATCGAATTGACCTCCCCGTATTTCCTGGGACAGTCGCTTGCGCGACACTGCCTCAACAGCGTTTGTTACGGCTTCCCGGTCTCATAATGTCACGGAGTTCGTCCGAACGGGATGCCTCTTTCCATCATGTCAGGTCAACCGTTTCTCCGCAGCGCCAGCCAGCGAGCCGCGGCTATCCAATGGCCGCTTCGACCGTTGTGATATCGACCAGGCCACGGCAGCCGTACAGGGCGGGTAGGATGTCTTGGGCGGCGTGACGGCGTCTCAGGTCCGCAACCTTCTCCGTGCCCGCACGGTAAGCCGGCAGATACATTCGTCCCAGCAGCGGGTGACGTCCCCACGCGCCGGCAAGTTTGCCCGCGCGTTCCTCGGTCACGAGAAAATCACGTCGAAGCACGGCCGCGACTTCAGCCTGCGGCATTCCCTCACCCCACGTCAGAAACGACGACTGGTTCTTCGCGTCGTCTTGCAGTAGTGCGAGCAACACGCCGATCTGCAGGTCGTCATCCGGAATTTGATCGACTTCGGTGATTCCATACGCCATGAGAATCGCGTTATTGGCAATTCCTTCGAACAAGGTTCCGGCGCGCGTATTCATCGTCAACACGCTCGCTTCGAAGCCCACCGCTCCGCGCATATACAGGTTTTGCAGATAGGCGAACGTTGTAACGTGGCCCGGTACGACTTCGTGGCTGACCAGGTGCATGAACTCCGGCACCGAGATCTGGAGCGCGGCATTAATCTCGTAGCTCGCTTCATATTGTGGGGTGCCGTCGGCGCGCCGGGCACGGCCCAAATAATTCATCGAGCCTGAGAACCACGCATCCTTAATTGGCAAGAATTCGATGTTGGCTCGCGGCACCGCCGCCAGCTCCGGCGGCAGATACGGCAGTAGATTCGCTGCACTCAGGGCGTCAAAGCGTGCGATCACAGCGTCGCCCAACGCGCGCACTGAAGCCATGGGAACCAATCGGGCAGCGCGCCAGGCATCTACCGCGTTCAGCAGCTCACGATCGTCACTTGATGGGTAGCCGGCGCGGGCCAACAACTCGGCCAAACGCTCCCGCTTGGTCCGCGGTTGCGACGGCTCAGGGCCGCGCCCAGTCGAAGCTTCCACGCACCGCTTGTAAGGAACCGGCTCGCCTGCGCCCAGAATCTCCATCGCCAGGTCCCACATCGTCTCGAAGCACAGCGCGAGGCCGCGCATGTAATCGCCGCGAAGCCCGGTCATCGTGTGGGCTTCGTCCGTCAGGCCGCGAATCGCGCCGCGTACATCCACTTCGGCAAGGTAGCGGTCGATCTCATGTCGATTAAGGCCCGAAGTCGATACACCGCCACTCGCGCGCACCGCGGCCGCGGATGGATGCGTATAGGCCGCCGGCAGCGGTTCATCGGAAAACCAGGAATCCGCAATGAAACGGCCTGCGCCCGATGCGCTCAGCACGTCTCCGCCCCATAGTGTGTCGATGCCGAGAATGGCGTTGCCCACCAGTTCCGCGAATGTCCCGGTCATCCCTGGGCCTCCCTCTGTTTACTGAGCGCTCCGAACCAGACGTAGACGCAGAGTGCGATAAACAGGCCGGCCGAGACCAGCTGCGAAACCGGCTCATTATCGTAGAACGGCATCTTTACCCAATCCTCTCTGAAGCCCGGCAGCAGCCGCAACGATGCTCCAAGAACCCCTCCCAGTGCCCCTCCAGCCATCAGGCCCGAAGCAATGATGACGCCGCGCTCGCGAATTCGCGCTCCCGCCGGTCCCGCCGCCTTCTCCGCGCGTTTCCCCAGAAAGTGCGACAGGCAACCGCCGACCAGCGCCGGCGTGTTCAATTCGAGCGGCAGGTACATGCCCAAGGCAAACAGGAGTGCGGGCACACCAAGCATTTCCATGATCAGGGCGATCGCCGCGCCCACTCCAAACAGAATGTAGGGCACCGGCTGATGACTCATTAAACCTTCCACCAACGCTTTCATGATGGACGCTTGCGGGGAGGGAAGCATGGCACGCAGATCTCCCGGCACGACTTCGCCAAACTGGAACGTCTTCGCGAGCATCACGATGGTCAGCCCGGCGGCGGCCGACGCCACGATTACGCCAAGGAACTTCACGCGCTGTTGCGCGGCCGGAGTCGAGCCCAGCCAGTAGCCGGTCTTCAGATCCGTGACAAACTGTCCCGATACCCCCAGTGCCGTGCAAACCATTCCCGCCAGAGCCATCACAAAAAACATTCCGGATGTGCCCGTCAAGCCGAACCTCAGCAGCACAACGGACGAGATGATGATGGTCAGCATGGTCATCCCCGAGACCGGATTGCGTGCCGTGGTTGCAATGGCATTAGCTGCCACCGAGGTGAAGAAAAACGAGAACACCAGCGCCAGGAGGACTCCCGCCGCGATGATCACGAGTACGCTGGACAAGCTGGCGAAAAACACGCCAACCGCCAGTGTGCTAACTACCACGCCAACCAGAATCGCCATCACCGGCACGTCACGGTCGGTTCGCTGCTGTCCGCCCTCCTCGCCCCTCCGGAATGCGCGAAATGCAATGGCGAACGATCCCACAACAATACGCAGAGACCTGACGATGCCGAAAATGCCCGCCGTCGCAATCGCGCCAACGCCGATAAAGCGTACGTAGCCACGGAAGATCTCCCCCGCTGTCATCTTCACGATCGGAATGGCCGCTGGATAGACCGCGGTGTCTCCAAGATGGCTGCCGATCATCCACACGAGTGGCACCAGCACCAGAGTCGACAGCACTCCCCCGGCGCACAGAATCATGGAACTTCTGAGCCCCATCACGTAGCCAAGCCCCAAAATAAACCCGATCGCGTCGAAGCTCACCACCACCCGTGCCCGTGCCGCAAGGTCCCGCACCACGCCCACAAACTGGAAGTTGAGATACTCCTTCCAGACCTGAAATGTCGTGACGAAGATGTCGTAGATGCCTGCGATCGCCGTGGCAATCAACAACAGTCGCGCCTGCGAGCCGCCTTTTTCACCCGTTACCAATACTTCGGTGATGGCCGTTGCCTCGGGATAGGGGAGCACCCCGTGCATCTCGCGTACGAAGTACCTGCGAAGGGGAATCAAGAACAGTACGCCAAGCGAGCCTCCCGCGATGCAGATGAAAACCGTCTGCACAGGATGCGGATTCAACTTGAGGATGTACAGTGCCGGCAGCGTGAAGATCGCACCCGCCGCTACCGCGCCTGCCGTGCCACCCAACCCGGCGATGATCACATTCTCCAGCAGTGAGCTGCGGCGGGCGTAGACCCGCGCCAAGCCGATCGCCAGGATGGATACGGGTATCGCCGATTCCATCACCTGGCCGACTTTCAACCCGGAATAGGCCGACGCGATGCTGAAGAGGACGCACAGCAACAGGCCCCACAGGATCGACCGCCACGTGAGTTCCGGCGGCGTCATCGTCGCTGGAACTAGCGGTTGGTAGGTGGCGCCCGGCGCAAGCCGAATATAGGCGTCCGCGCTGAGCAACTTTCTCTCGATCTCATCGACAGCCTGCGGCATAGCTATCGCACCCCGTTTCCCGTGCCACGCGGATTATATCGAAGCGCCCAACCATCTGATCGCTGCCGTCGTAGGGTAGGCCCCGGCCTGCAACCGGCGCCCCGCCGGTTTGCCGAACTGCGAAATAACATCACGGACTACACCTTTTTCTGAACGCGACTCTCGCTCGCCCAACCGGCGCTGGACCATCGATACAGCCCAGGCTCCGCCGCCAGTCCGGCCGTCACGGCGCCGTCTGTGAAGGTCCACGTAGAAGCAGTGCCTAACGTTAGCAGGAGATCTCACCATAGAAGCAAATCGACGAGTGGTCGATTGCGGGGAAGGGAAAACCCCGGGGAAAGCCGGGACACTATCCGCGTTTCCAGATTCCGTGAGAGTTTACCGCCGTTACGGCTTTTGGATCGCAGGCCGCGACCAAGCCTGGTGGCGGCTCCGGATGAGCGACCGGAGAGTCGTGCGCGTGATCGTCTTGAAGAAGATTCCGATTGCTGGCGATGCCTGGTTCGCACCCGGCCCCGATAATTCGCTCATCACCACCCGAAGTGTCGGTATCGACGAGATCTATGCGCTCGATTGGGAGGAGCCTTGAGCGCGGGAGGGTCGCACGGAAACCCCGGGGAACCCGGGACAATATCAACGGAGTGGGTAGCAGGCTTCGAGATACATGCGGCGGTCGGCCTCGGCGAAAACAAAACGCGCTGGCGGTCAACACCGCAGCGAGTGATGTGGTGCGCCATCCGATAACAACCGCGCGCGAATCGGACCAGTTGCTGATAGAGTGGGCATGCCGTGGGGCTTCTCACTAGCTGCCATATCTCCCCGAAGTTCCCGATGAGATTCAGGCTTAGCAAAGCGGAGCTTCGCATAGGCCTGATCGCCGCTTTAATGTCCTATGCCTCATTCACGGCGCGCGCGCTCGAGGTGACTCCAGCGAAGAGCTTGGCCGAGATCACCGGCCACATTCAAATCGGGACGGAATTCTTCCTGAACCGAACGGAGACCAAGGATACGGTCGCCAAACACTTCCGCCTCATGCGCGAGTATGGCATCACAATCGTCCGCATATTCGTCATTTGGGATGACATCGAGCGAAAGCAGGGCGACTGGAATTTTGAAGGATACGATTGGATCTTTGACGCAGCGGCCGCCAACGGAATCAAGATCGCTGCGACATTATGTGCAGAGGATCCGCCAGGCTGGAGAGCCCTGACGCCGTTCTACCATAACCGGACGAACCTGAACGATCCGGAGGTGAAGCGGTACGCCGCTGAGTATATCCAGAAGGTGGTGACCCGTTACCGGACCCACCCCGCGCAGGGCGTCTGGCTCCTGATGAACGAGCCGAGCCTGAAATACAACCTGGATCCTTCCACGATGCTGGTTTTCGGAGAATGGCTTAGGCACAAGTACGGCTCCGTGGAGGAATTGAACAAGCATTGGTTTCGTCCGATCCACGATTTTTCCCAGGTGCAGCTCACCTCCTCGGAGTGGGACGGGGGCTGGGTAGACTATTACGCGTTCGTCGATTGGCGAGAGTTCAACGTGGAGAACCTGTGCCAGCACTTGCGATGGATTCAGGAAAGGATCCGTGAACTCGATTCGGTACATCCCACCCATCTCAACCAGCCCGGGCTGACTGAGAATATGATGGCGGGCGGACAAGACCCGTGGCAGGAAGGCAAGGTTGTGGATTTTGTAGGCGCCTCGGTACATCCTCCATGGCACTTCTCCGATTTCAAGCGGAGCGAGTTCGGCTTCGCTTGGTCCTATTCGATGGACGTACTCGCATCCGCGGCCGCCGGCAGGCCATGGTGGGTCACGGAAGTGCAGAGCGGTCCGACGGTTTTCACCGGTACCCGTGCCATGAATCCGTCGCCGGGAGAGATGACGCGCTGGATATGGGACGCTATCGGAGCCGGCGCGAAGGCCGTGGTCTACTGGCTTTGGCATCCGCGCACGATGGGTAACGAAGGCGGCGAGTGGGGCTTGGTCGGCATTGATGGCACGCCCTCGCCGAGGGCTCAGGCCACGAAGGAAGCCGTCGAAAATATCAAGCGCAGTCCTGCCCTTGCGGAAGCGAGGCCAATCCCGGCGCGAGCCGCTATCCTCTACAACCGCGAGACTCTTGTGCTCAGCATGCTAGACGGCCGGACGCAAGGGGCTGACAAGCGTGGCAGGGAACCCCTGCTCTCCCTCTTCGGTTGTTACCGGGCACTTCACGATTCTCATGTGCCGGTGACTTTCCTTGACATTAACGGATTGAAGGCCGGAGGGGCAAAGGTCTTCGACGTGTTATATCTCCCTTATTCCTACGCGCTCGACGACATGTCCCTCGCGAAGATTCGCGAATTCGTGCAGGCGGGAGGCACCGTGTGGGCCGACGGACTCGTGGGCTGGAAAAATGAATACGGTGAAGTACGCCCTCACATTCCGGGAGGCCTGGAAGACGTGTTCGCCCTCGAAGCAGGCGAAATTGACGCCGTTGCTGAACCTTACTCAGTCACGGAGTCCCACGAACTGGGCGGGGAATCCTGGCGCCTGCCAATAGAACCAAAAGGCGCCAAGGCTCTGCTTAGTGATCCCGACGGCCGGCCGTTCGCCACGAGCCATCGCTTCGGGCGCGGTACGGCAATCTATTATTCGGCAGCTGTGTCACTGGCGGCTTGGCGCCGGCCCAATCCCGTTGTTGAGGATTGGATCGCAGCGCCCGCCCTGCAGGCGAACGCCGCGGCCGCAGTGCGGGTCGACAAAGGACCCCGCAACCTCTCCTTCCGCGCCCTCGAGTATCCGGCGGGAAAGTTCGCTATTCTCTCCAACTGGGGGGAAACCGAGGAGGTCAGCCTTCGTTTTCGCGGGGAATTCGAGAGCGTGCAGGATGACCTGTTAGGAACTCCGATGACTCTCCGGCGCGAAGCCGGGGAGACGATCGTCTCATTTTCCATCAAAGGCGGCGCGGTTGTTGTTATCGAGGCAAAGGAAGCACGTGCACCGTAATTCCGTGCGACGGTCAAATGGGGTGACACCCTTGACTGATCCCTCGGCCGATCTTCTTCTATCGGTACGCATCTTTGCGATGTCTAACCCGGAGGATCTCGATCCAATTGCCGTGGTCGCGGAACCGAACGCGAAAATCGCCGAGACGTAGACGAAGTTCCGGCGGGTCGATATCCCGCAGTCGTTTCACATCTCCCTGCTCGGTGGCGAGGAAACGCGCCAAGCCATGCAAGAGATCAATCGCGGCCTCGCGGTCGATGGCACGAACATCGGCTTTAGCCTGTTCAGTCCATCCGATCTTTTTTGCCATAAGGCTAGTGGCGCGATCCGCTCGTCTCTTCAGGCAGCGGCGTTTGACCCATGCGCTCGAAATCGGTGATGGTTAATCCAAACTCAGCGAGGACATCTTCGTGCGGGATCGGCTTGTTGTGCTTGCTCCACTCACGGGCTTCGGCCACCGCCTGCTCTTCCTCTTCGCTGATCTCCTCATCCTCGAGGGGCGCTAGCGCCAGCTTACGTGAGATTGGGTCGAGCATGACCTCCATCAAATGTACAACGGCAGCGACCTGCTCTGGTGCGAGTTGATTCAGGAGTTGCTGGGCGTGTTCTCGTTGCTGACTCATCGAAGGCTTCCTCAACTGAGCGAGGCGTTCAGTACCATGTACTGAATTCCACTCACGGCTTCATTGTCCTACAGGCGATGGCTTCGGCGCATTCCATCGGCCGTATCAACGTGCAAAAACGGCGCTCGGGGCGAATGCGCCACAGGTATCTAGCGCCGGAGCAGGCTGAGGTACGCGCCGCCCTTCGGACGCGTGCGGATGGCCTGCGGCAGCAAAGGAAAAAAAGGGGGAAGGGGAAAAAGGGACGGGGAAAAAGGACAAAACGTCCGTCGCCATTTCCGCATTAAGTTGCGGGCGTGGTATTCGCTCAACGACCGGATCAGGCTTCACGAACGCATCGCCTCAAAGGCTATCTTGTAGCTGAATATCAGCTGCTTGCGGGAAGTCGTGAGTTGACTCCTCACTAGTCGCGACAGCGTGTGGTCGCGCATTCCGGAAGATACATTTGCTGCCTTGAGAGTCTCCTCAGCCGTGACGACGACATCCTCAATGGAGACCGAATCCTCAAACGCCTGGAAGGCGTCCTCGCGGCCTACAATCCCTGCGGTGCGCGCGGGTGCAGCTTGCCCTGAATAGTGGATTACCCGAGTGAAGGATCTTCGGAAACCGCGTCGCGCCAGATGCTGCGAAACGACCTTTCCAACCGCAACGATGCCAGCACCGGGAGCGGCACAGAGGTCGATCTCTTCCTCCAGCAACGCGTACCATCTGTCATATCGCTGGACCCTTGCAGATCCCGCACGAGCGACCAGCATCGCTCCTTTGGACAAATCGGTCACGTGATAGCGTTCTTCAGGTCTGCAAAGATACCGTCGAACGCAAAAGTGAAAGATGAAGTCCTCAATAGAGAAGAGGAAGTTCCTGAATCCTGCTTCTACTCTTGACCTTGCGTGTTCTGCCGTATTAGCCCACCTGCCGAGCGATGGCTCCATGCAGATCAAAACGTACTGAGCGGCACCTAAGGGCTCTGGATTTGGGAGGTAGACGTCGCCATCGGCCTCCGCAAGAGCCTTCATTCGTTCTTCAAGTTCTCGGTACTCCGCCTGGAAGCTTCTATCCACGCAATCATCCGTCGTGCCACCAATGGGTAATAGCTGTTTTAATCCATTGCAATTAAGATTGCATAGGGGAAATAGGGACGGGCGTTTAGTCCGAGGGCATACCACCAGCGGAATAGAGGGGCTGGCGTCGCAACAGAACCAAGACGCGGTCGGCCGACCGGGCGAACGGCGAGCGTTCTACCGGCGTTGCGTTCGAACCCATCGATGAACGTCTGATCTCCGAGCGGGAGACCACGCTGAGTGGCTTGGTGAATCGCTTCGAACTCGCGCTCTCCGGCCCCAAGGGCCAAGACGCTTTGCCTCTCGTCGGCGTCCACTCGCGTTCCCACTCCGTCATGGACAGTAGCGGATGTGGCGGTCGTAGCCCGCAGTGAATTGCTGCGGATGACCACGAACTTTGCTCGGCCTAGGCGACAAGCTCGGCGCGCACTGGATTCGGTTCGATGCAGCGCAGAACCGTCCAGACGGCGTCGCCGGCGACCGGACACGAGTAGAAGCGGGACTGCGAGAGGTGACCACAGCGGGAACCGATGCGGCGATTGAGACGCTGCGAATAGTCGGCCTGGGTCCGTCGCATAGTCCGCGCCAGGGCGGCACGTTGCCGGGGAACGACGAGCAGGTGGGTGTGATTCGTCATGAAGACACCAGCCGAAGATCTCCAGGCCTTCCA
>JBAUOG010000208.1:0-2129 GCA_049579625.1 Bryobacteraceae bacterium | reverse complement strand
GTTCATCAACCTGGTCCGCCATATAGGAGCTACGTACGAACGGCCCGCTGAAGACCATCTTGAAGCCGATCCCCTGGCCGAAGTCGCGGTAGGCGTCGAATTTCGCAGGCGTTACATATTCGGCGACCGGAAGATTTCGACGCGTCGGCTGAAGGTACTGGCCAATGGTTGCGACATCGACATCGGAGGCAACGATATCGCGGAGCAACTCGTGAACCTCGTCGACCGACTCACCGAACCCCACCATCAGTCCGGATTTCGTCAATGCTTGCGGCCGGTATTGCTTGGCAAACTTCAACACGCTGAGTGACTGCCCGTAGTTCGCTTGCGGGCGAACCCGGCGGTAGAGCCTTGAGACCGTTTCCATATTGTGGTTGAAGACATGCGGCCCGGCATCGAGGACCCGAGCGACGGCATCCAGATCGCCGCAAAAGTCCGGCGTCAACACTTCTACACGCGCGTCGGGCAGGGCAGCCCTGACGTGGCGTACGGTCTCTGCAAAATGGGTTGACCCGCCATCCGGGAGATCATCGCGGTTCACCGCCGTAATCACGACGTAACGTAACCTCATGGCGGCGGCCATCTCGGCCACATGGCGGGGCTCGGCGGGGTCCAAGGTGAAATCTCGCTTGGCGGCCGAGCCCTTGGGCACGGAACAGAATCCGCAGCCTCGCGTGCAGAGATTACCCAGAATCATGAAGGTGGCGGCGCCGCGATGAAAGCACTCGTGAATATTGGGGCAGCGGGCCGATTCACAAACCGTGTGCAGGTTCAGGCGCCGCAAACTGGTCTTCAGTTCATGGACGGATTCAAAGTGGGTGTGGCCTTTGCGCAGCCACTCGGGCAGCCGCGGTTGGGGAAGCGCGGCAATCTGGACCAGGGACTCAGGAATCACTGAACCCCAATTTTCGCAGATGGACCATCAGCCGCGGAGGGTGCCGTCTAGTAATTCCGGACAATGACTTTCTGAAACCCTTTCGCCTTGAGGGCGTCCCGGGTGGCGGCCAAATCGTTTTTGTCCTTAACTGGGCCCACCAACACCCGGAAAAGCTTTCCGCCCGGCGCCAGGACCACGTGCGTATTGAATCCCGCCTTGTTTAAAACCGAAGCAGCCGAAGCGGCTGAATCGTGCAACTCGGCGGCCACCTGCAAGAAGGTCTGACCGGGCTGGGGTGCGAACGCCTCGGTCTGTCCGGGTCGAGTTCTCGGCGCGGGTTCGTCAATCGGCGGTTTCTTGGCGGCTGCCTTGGGGGAATCGGTGTGCTTTTGATCCGTCGCTACCGAGTCGCCGGGCGGCGGAGCAGTCGGGCTCGCGGCGGGCTCCGGTGCGACTTTGGACTCTGGGGCGGATGCCGGGGGCGGAGCAGGCTCGACGACTGCCGTCCTTGCGCCGGAATCCGAGGCCGGAGTAGGACTGGCCGCCGCAGTGACGGGATCGATCTTCTTGCCGCCGAATGAACCGTGACCCAGCATGAAGCCCGCCGTGAAGGCGACGCCCAGCAAGACGGCTAAAAGAAAGAAGATTCCGATCAACTGGGTGTTTCCCAGAAGTATTTCCGATTCGCTGTTTGCGTTTCGCAACATTTCTTAGTAACTCGCGCACAACGGACTCGCGCGCCGCGGCTAATTCCGCCGAGTTCCTCCTTTTGTTTGGCGCCGCCGCGTGCGGCCTGTGCGCTTCCAAATGAAATTGTACTTTAGATTGGCAGTGCCTGAACTGACATTCATAGGCTGTAAGGCTTTACAGTCAAGATTTTTTCAATTCCGACGACGGAAACGCGATCGCCGGCGGCGATGGGACTTGTACTGCACGCGGGGTAGGTTCGACATCGCACCGTAACGAAGCCGTGCGGCTCAAGAGGTATTTGCGCGTCGCCGATTTCTCCGATCAATGACTCCTGAAGGACAGACTTGTTCCGCCTGCCGAGCCGCACGACCCTGCATAGAGCGATCAGCAATAAGCAGGCGAGACTACTAGTTCCGACGGATAAAGGGGTCATGTTTGCGATTCAACAGCCCACAGAAGTTGCTGGGGATCTCCGAAATCCGCTTGCTTGCTTCGAGGCGGAGATCTGCGCGCGCGGTTCAGTGCTGGTCCGAGGGAGCCTGGGAGCCGGTGTCTCATCAAC
>JBAUOG010000207.1:0-3656 GCA_049579625.1 Bryobacteraceae bacterium | reverse complement strand
GAATGACAAAACACGCAGCCGGTGGAATGGAACAACTTCGCGCCGTTTTGCGTCGAACCGTCGAAGACCGCCGGTTCGGGGGGAGCCATCAGTCGCATGAATGCGGCGAAGTTCACCAAGTCGGACGCGTAGCCCGACGGTTCAAACGTTGAACCTTCGCGTAGCCTTAATCTGGTGGTGTCCTCTGGAAGAGCATTAAATAGGCACCCCGGGACATGATCGCGCTTATCCGGGAAGATGTCGTTCGTGACCCCCTCTTCGACGTTGTACGACTCGGCTGCGAACAGCAGAAGCGACTTGTTTTGAGCTTTCCAGCCGAATCGGGATATGGTGCCATCATTGGTCGAGCGATTAAATCGGCCGCCTATGCCCAGAGCCTGTCGTTGTCGAGCGCTGGCGGTCCAATTCGCGATCAGGGTATCATCGGCAATCGCTTCAATAAGACCTGCCCCGAACGTGGGCGTGGGGATGCGGAACACGACATTGTGTTTTTCCATCTGCTCTGCGAAATCCGTCTGGGGCAGCACGCAGCCAGGCGCATCCGCGCGACCGGCGATGGAGTAGATGTCGTGTACGCTGCCATCGAGCGCTCCGTCAGGCTTTCGGATGAATCGCGCCACTCGAACCGGACCATCGGGAGTAATAAACGATGGCACAGTCTGAGACCCTCCCGGCACACGATCCAGAGTGGCGAGTTCCACTTCCGGATTGATGGCGGGGGCAAGAACGATGCGATTATTCTGTAGCACCAGCCGCCGGACCTGCGGGCTAGCCGGGCTCGGGCTGGACCCCCCGGCGGACGGCTGGGCGTGACAGCCGGCACAACTGCTGCCATTAAACGTAGGCCCTAGGCCCGCCCCTCGTCCGATGCCACCCGAGACCGATGTCGCCTCATTGAACCGATCTTTTGCGGCCCAGAAGAGATTGCTCTCTTCTTCATTGAGTCCACGGAATGGACCCCCCGCCGCCGCCGGTCCGGGCCTGGGCCCCGGGTCCGTCTGAGCTTGCACTGAACCGGCAAAGAATGGCGCGACGATCAACAGCACCAACACCCTAGGCATTGCGGATCATCCGGTAACAAGTCGCTGCATGTTGCACTTGGTCTGGCGGAACCGCCGCCATACTTTTGGGTTTATCAGTAGCCTCAGCATAACCAAGACTACGATGATTAACTTTAGGGTACCGGGTTCCGGCACGGGCGCTGGACCTGACGACGCCGACACGGTTGCTGAATAGGCCGCCGTCTCG
Organism: Bryobacteraceae bacterium; assembly: GCA_049579625.1. Classification (GTDB taxonomy): domain Bacteria; phylum Acidobacteriota; class Terriglobia; order Bryobacterales; family Bryobacteraceae; genus CAJCIT01. Next base: position 2,408 of record JBAUOG010000207.1, on the reverse strand, counting down.
TCGCTGGCGTGCTGATCGAAGTTTCCTCCGGCAAGCGGATCGCCGGTATACCAGTCGGCGCTAAGAGTAAACACGCCGCTGTTTACGAATCCAACCGGAGCACCGGCATCCCAGTTCAACGCAAAAAGGCCAGTGTCGGTGGACGGGTCGAAAGGTAAACTCACGGTTGACAGCGGCGCGATGATCGGAAAGTCAAATGGCGAGGCGTCCGGCGACGCGTCGGAGAAGATACCCGCCGAGAGGTTTGTGGTCACCAGCCAATCCGTCCCACTGTCATTCGTAATTGAATACCCCCACCCAATGGTCGAGCCGTCCGGACCCTGAATGTTTCCGCTGAGAGGATCCAGCGAGAAGGTGTAGGTGTCCGCCCTTGCGCTCATGCCAGTGATCAGCAGAGCGAGCACTATGAGCACGGGTTGCAAACTGATTGTTCTCATCGTTGTTTCTCCCTTCGAAATCTCGCTCTAATGGACGAACAGGGTCTGACTGGTTGAATAGTTGTAGGAGCGGGTGAGAGTATCCTGCACGCTTCCCGTTTCCGTAATGGTGAATCGCTTTACCGTCGCCGGGATATTCAAGAAAAGCTTCACGGTCGAAGAAGCTCCCTTGGCAATGTTGCCGACGGCGATCGGTGGCGCCGTAGTGACCAGACTGACGGTACCGGAGCCCGTCATCGTTTTGAAGGTAATTTGATTGATCGCAGTGGCGACCGCGTTGCCCGTTCCGGTGTCCGTCAACTTGATATCCACCTCGACGTTGCTGGACGCCGATACACTGGATGAAGCAGCGGCGCCGGAGATGGCCGGTGGCCCAACCGGGGGGACGATCTGCTGATTGACCGCGCTCTCAATAGCGCTCGCCTGCGCAGAGGAAAGCACGCCGTCGTTCACCAGGCCGGTCACAAGCTGATTGGTCAGGATTAGACCGGAAACGGCCGGGTTCTGAATGATTCGGCTCTGCACGACGAACTGTATCTGCTGCTGGATGGTCGGGAAATCGCCCGGATTGAGCCCCACTGGGCCCGCCACGGTATCGCCGTTGGCGTTGGCCTGAACGATCGCGGCAGTCGCGGTAATCGGCGAAGTGGAAGGAGCGCTGGTGACCGAGAAGCCCTGGGCGGACCAGAGCAAACAATCCCCGATAACGGTTACGTTCGCTGAATCGGACGAACTGCCCGCGCCGATAACGGACGATACATTGACGGTAGCGGTATCGAACAGCGGCCCGTCGGCGGCCACGAACAAGCCCGGAATGCTAAGGGTTCCCAGACTCCCGGTGAAGCTGACCGCCGTGCCGAACCCTTGACCGTCACCAACGATAAATGTCGTGGTGCCGGCTATCGGCGAGCCCGCCGAAAAACCGGAGAACGTCGCGGTGCCGGACGAAGTTCCGAGTGGGATGGAGATGCTTCCGTCGTCGACAATGACGGTCTTGAGAGGCAGTCCTGCGGCTTGGTAGACAACCACCAAGCCGGCGCCTTCCTCTAAAATGTTGCCTCCGATGGCGACACCCGTAAGCGCGTACGTCCCGTTGCCGGTAACCAAGGATGTGACGTCCGCCCGGAAGCTGAAGCTGTTCGTCCGGTCCCAACAAGTGTCGGGCCCGCTGCCGAGCAGAGTTCCGGTTATCGGATTGCCATTCATGCTCAAGCCAAAAAGCGACGTCTCCAGACCGTTGTCGAGTGCACTCCAGTAAAGTAGTGCCTTCACGACGGTTGCGCCGGCGGGGATTCCGGCGATCTTGATATTGCCCGACGTTACTCCGCGCAATCCCACGCCCGCTGAAACGTAATCCCCCGGCAACGTAATCTGGTACGACGGAGAAAGAGAAGTCGGAGACGGCGCGTTAAGCGTCAGGCCGGCGTTCAGTTGCTGAAAGACCGTGCTGATCAAGGAATCGGAAAGGGCCGCCGGAAACACGCCAGTTCCCAGCGTTTCGGCCGCTTGCGGATCAGCGATCAGGATGGTTTGCGTGAGCAAGGATTGATCGGCGCTGGACAGCCCTAGCTGCTGGGTCACGAGCTGCTGTGCTTGAAGAAACGCCTGCTTTACCTCGGACGTGGGCGAATTCGGATTGACGAGTGACTGAAACGTCAACACGTCGTTCGGCGTGAACGTAAACTGTAAGCCGGCCGCTTGGATGGCAGATCCGATGTCGGCCAGAAGCGTGGGCCACTGGCCCAGCAGTGGGGCCGCTTGGCCCGCAAAAGCCAGAGCCGCCAGCTTTTGGTTGTTCACCCAAACCGTATCTCCCGCCGCGCTTGCTCCCGCCGCGCGAGCAAGTGCGGTACTCTCAGCTTGTTCAATGGCGATCACCTGCTCCGCGTTTAATGCGAACGCATTGAACGCCGTAGCCTCCGCCGGCGTCATCCCGGACGTGGGAAACGACAACGAGTACGTTGCTGGCTG
>JBAUOG010000206.1:0-23369 GCA_049579625.1 Bryobacteraceae bacterium | reverse complement strand
TTATTGCACAAGGATGCAGCGCCAAGCAAATTGCCTTTCACCTCAACATCTCGTCTCGCACGGCCGAGTTCCACAAAAACTCCATCATGGAGAAACTGAAGCTCCGCACGACTGCGCAGCTCACGCGCTACGCCATCGAGCACGGCATCGTATCGTAAGAGGGGCAGGGTGTTGACCGGTTGTCAACACACCTCGAGGCCAGGCAAGTCCCTACACCACCGACTGCAGTTCCAGCACCGAATAGAAAAAGTCGTCCAGAGCGATTGCTTTTGTCACGAACCTGTTCGCGCCCAGTTTCGTCGCCAATTGCCGGTCTAATTCCGACGACGATGACGTCAGCACCACCAGGAAGCATTTCTCGAGAGCCGGTTTCTGGCGGATCTCCCGCAGTATCGTGCTCCCGTGCATTCCCTGCAGATTCCAGTCGAGAAGCACCAAGGTCGGGCCTACCAGCCCTTCGGCCAGCTGCCGCAAGCCAGCTAGGGCTTCTTGCCCATTTTGGTAGAAGGTCAGCCTGCGCGGGCGAGTCCAAAGCTCAAGTGCCTCACGGATCAGGAGCGAATCCTGCGGGCTGTTCTCGATGACGACCACATTGACTTCGGAAGCGAGTTCCGCCGGGGGGATGGTCATACCGAACCTTGGGACGTCTCGACCTTGGGCAGCGTGAAGAAAAAGGTGGATCCTTTGCCCAGTGCGGATTCCACCCAGATCTTGCCCCCTGTACGCTCTACGATCTTGCGACAGGTCGCCAACCCGATCCCGCGGCCCGGAATGGCGGGGTTCAGGCGCTGTAATGGCTGGAAGAGACGTGGATATTGCCGCTCGTCGATGCCAGCCCCATTGTCGCGCACCCGAAAAACCAAGCGCGCATCCTGTACCGTGGCTGTAATCTCAATCCGCGGTGTCTCGTCAGCACGGCGAAACTTGATCGCGTTACTGAGAAGATTCTCGAACAGGGAAACCAGGGCCTCCGGTTCCACGGGAGCGGGTGGCAGATCGCGCCATTTGATGATCGCTTCGGACTCCCCGATCGCTTTGGCAAGATTGGCTACCGCCCGCTCCACGGCGCGTTCCGTACTGGCTCCACTGATCCCGTGGAGCGACCGTCGGGCGGCTGCGGCATCGGCGGCGATGGCCGCAATCTGCGCTACCATGTGTTCCAAATTCTTGATTGCGCCCTCCACCAAGGCTCTCGATTCCGGGGCGAAAGCCAGTTGATCACGAAGAGTCTCAAGCATCCACCGGGTGCTGGTGAGGGGTGAGGCAAGATCGTGCGACAGGGTGCGAGTGAATCGGTGCGCTTCCTCCTGGCAATACTCCAGCTCGGCTGTCACCAAGTCAAGGCGCCGCCGCAAAGCAGCAACCGTACCCGCGGAAATGTCGTCTTCCAGAACCATCACGTTTCTTCTTCTGCGTGGCTCGCCTGGCGCGCCTGGCGGTTCCCACGCGGAAATCCTTACAGACAGCATACGCTGGTTGGGGCGGGACGCGCAGCGTTTAGCGGCAGGGAACTGGCCGAGATCCTAAATGAGGAATGGAATGAAGCGGATGCGCGAGCAAAGTGAAAGTGGCACTGTCGGGATACCAGAAAGTTGACATAATACTTGTTATCAGACATCATTCTGTTCGCTCTCAAGCACTCCAAACCCTCTCTTGTCCCAGGGCTAAGAATGATTGATACTATCTGGTAATAAGATCTTCTTTCGCAACCTATGTGCCCGAACTGCGATTCCGCCAATATCACACCGTCAAAAACGCACAAGCTTCGTGACTTGTTGTTTCGGCCGTTCGGGCAAGTCGCCTATCGTTGCCGGGACTGCAAGTCGAGATTCTTTATTCCGAGCAGGCTGGAAGAAGAAGCGACACGCCGCCGCGAGTGGCTGCTCTCGGTTCGCAGCTCCCAAAACCGCTAGCGGCAGCGTATTCGAGGCTACCGCGTTCCTACTTCCTCTATTGACCGTTTTCGGGCCGGACCATCTGCGGCCTGATGGCGGAAAAAGCGGAAACCGCCCGATCCACCAGCTCTGGCGCTACGCGCATCTCGATCTTCACAGCCTGGTCGGCCTGCGTGATTTCGACGGCGTCGTAAAGCCGCAGCATATCGGTTTGATCCGACTTAGTTGTCAGCCGCGCCAAGCCAATCATCCCCTTCAATGCATCGCTTACCCGCTTTACACCGTCAGCGGATGTGCAGTCCAACGTCCCGCTGTAGCGGATGCCATCGTCCACGTGAATCCCCATCGTCGCGCCGTTGATGTAGTTCACCAGGTTCGACGCCAGGGACTGCACGTCGTCCCGCTGGGTCAACATCGCCAGCGCTGGTAATCCCCCGTCATCCACCATCCACAGTTGGTCGTCGCTGGCCAGGCTGGCGATGCGCGCCGCTAAGGCCGGTGGGAGCTTGGTCGACGGATGGTCGCGCCGGTCAAGCAGGGCACGCAGGCTCGCTGCGGGTCCGGCAACGGCCACACCCGGGTTCATGAAGACCACCGCGTAGCGATCCTCTCCGATCAGCGTGTAGCCCTTATAGGACGTACGGCGGTTGCCTAGCGGATCCAGTTTCGGCTCCAGCTCTCCCACCGTGAAGTGTCCTCGCACCATCACGAGCGCATCCTTGGGCGTGGTGGCCACCAGCATTTCCCAAACATCCTTCTGTGGATCGAGCCCAGTCCGGGCTTTGAAATCCGCTAGCACACTCACATTCAGCCTTGACGCGTACTTCTGATACAGAGGTGTTGCTCGCAGTTTCTCCAATCGCAGCCCCGCCAGCATCTGCGTGTCGGGCGGGATCAGCGGCCCAAACGCGGGATCGATAAACACCCCTCCCGTCGACGCCCGGTGACAACTCTCGAGCAGCCCAACGCTGAATACCATAACTGCCAGGAAACAAAAAGCCAGCCGCTTCACTAATAGTCCTTCCTTTGAAAAATCAGAATCGCAGCCGTGAAGACCACGATTCCGAAAAGCGCCGATGTCCACAGCGGCGCAATCAGGTACGGCGCGTTCTCTTTCAGGATCAGGTCGTGCATCGCTCTCGCCAGGTCGTAAACCTTCGGGAGAACCCAATAGAGCCCCTGCCACAAATTGCGCGACCACTCGGAACTCAGCAACTGCACCACGATTCTCCGCTGCGCCAGTACCGCGCTGATCAACATGAGAGCCGCGACTACCATTACCGACAGGGCGGCGCTTTCCGAGATAACGCCAATGAAGACCACCACCGACAGCAACACCGCGAAAATCAGAATGGTCAGAGGAATCGCATACAGAAACGTCGCGTTCCAGATGTCGGTCTTGATGCCGATGATGATCCAGATCGCGCCAATCAGGTAGGTGTTGTTCACGCTCACCACCAACAGGTTGCCGATATAACGGCCGATCAGCAGCATGGGCCGCGACACGGGTTTCGACAAAAGGAGCCCAATACGGCCCGGTTCGAGCACGCTCGGTATCAGGCCGGACGAGGCGAACACAGCCAGAAAGGTTCCCCAAATGTAGAGAAAAACGGCCACAACCCAATACGCCGTGCGGACGAACTTTTCGATGTTCGCAAATGTCCGTACGGGACTCAGGTCCATGAGCGAAACGGCTCCCTGAACCACATCGATCTTTAATACGAACAGAAAGAACAGGATCAACAGTGTCGAGAGCCCAAACAAGCCCCAGAACAGCAGTCGTGCCTTTGCTTCCTGGATCGTGTCAAGGATCAGTGCCAGCAGCACCCGCCACGACGAACCGTTCAGCGGCGATGTGCCCGCGGCGGCTGATGCGGCGGTCACTGGAGTTCGTGTGTCAACGGTGCTCACGGCTTCCCTCCTCCGGTTCGCCCGTTCGCGACGACTGCCGGCGTCGACGCCGTGCCAGTGGTGGTAATGAACAGTTCTTCGAGTGAACTGCTGGTGGGAATAACGCTGTGGATCATCGCGCCTGCGGTGCGCAGCCGGTCGATGGCCTCGTTCACCTGTTCCGCCGTAGCGACCGTCACTTCCAGCCCATCCTGCGTCTGCTGGACATTGCCGGTCACCGCCCGAAGTTCGTCACGCAAAACATCGGTCACGTGGAGCGCCGTGATCCGGTAGCCGCGGCCCTTCAGCAGATCGCTCATCTTCCCGTCCAACGCCAGGCGCCCACGGTTCAGGATCGCCACGTAGTCACAGAACGTTTCCACTTCGCTCAGCAAGTGCGAGTTCAGAAAGATCGTCACTCCGGTGCCTGTCAGCCCATTCAGAATCTCACGTATGTGCCGCCTCCCGACGGGGTCGACGCCGTCCGTCGGTTCGTCCAGAACCAGCAGCCGTGGCCGATGCATCAGTGCTTGCGCCAAACCCAAACGCTGCAGCATGCCCTTCGAATACTTCTTGATGCGCACATCGCCCCAGCCGTCCAGGCCAACCAGTTCCAGCAACTCGGCAGAGCGACGTTTTCGGTCGGCCACGCTCATCCCGGATAAGGCTCCGTAGAAATCGAGCATGCCGGCGCCTGTGAAATAGGTTGGAAAGCGGTGGTTCTCTGGCAAGTACCCAACCGGACGCCTCGATTCCTTGTCGCGTGAGTCCTTTCCAAACAGGGTGGATCGCCCTGCCGTTGGCTCCACGGCGGAGAGCAGCATTTTCACAAATGTAGTCTTCCCCGCTCCGTTGGCGCCTAACAAGCCATACTTCGTGCCGGCTGGCACGCGCAGGCTCAAGCCCGCTACCGCCGTGAACTCGCTGCCCCTCCATCGATTCCGGTAGATTTTCTGGAGCCCGTTGGTCTCAATCGCGTAGTCGGTCGTCATTTAATGCCGTACGGCCCAGCCGGCCCGAGTGGTCGGGCAGTGCCCGCGATGCATCTTTGGCTCACTCATTACTTAAGTAGATGCCTTGGTGCTGGCTTTTATCCGGACGTTACTACGTTGTTCGGAATGCGCAAGGTTTGAAAAACACGGTTGGGTTCGAATCATGCGGCCTGGCCCAGGTACGGCAGCGGAACCGCACCAGAAAGCGAAACTTTGGCGAACGAGCAAGAAGATCGCTCCATTGGCTTTACTCGATTCTATCGCGCGATGCGTCCAGCGCATTGTTGGGCAGGCCGACAGCCTGCGGGTTGTTGAACTCGCCTGCTCCCTTAGGACCGCCATCACTTTACAATGAATAGTACTTTGTAGTCAAGCGAATCTGCCCGGACAAACGTACTGCGTATAAATGCGAGCAACCTAAAAACGTAACGGACCCGACGCTCCACGGCATCTACTCCTTAGAAAAGGCAACGCTTCAGGGGGAGCCACAACGCCCGCCCTTCTCCAATGAAACCTGCTTGGGCCGTAACTCGGAGGACGGCTCAGGCCGAGTTTTGTGGGCAACGGCGCAGCTGCCTAAGGTGGCAATCGGCGACGAACCTCTCGCATGGTTCCCCCTGCGTCCGATGCTACGATGAGGGTTCAACGGCTTCCCCGCCCCTTTTCCCATGCTTCGCATACCCACCGGTATCCTCGCGGATATCATCGCCTCGAAGCGTCAGGAGGTGGAAACGCTTCTGCCCTTGTCCGCGCAGTTGGAGCGTGCGGCTCATGAAAGCATCCCCGGACGGCGCTCATTCGCCCGCGCCCTTCATGAGCACACCCCGGCCATCATTGCAGAAATCAAAAAAGCATCCCCGAGCAAGGGTCTCCTTCAGGCGGGTTTCCACCCGCCTTCGATCGCCCTTGCGTACCAGGCGGGCGGCGCTGCTTGCCTTTCGGTCTTGACCGACCACCAGTACTTTCAAGGCAGCCTGGCCGATCTCGAAGCTGCCCGCGCAGCCGTGGATCTTCCAGTACTGCGAAAAGACTTCACCATCCATCCCGTTCAAATCTTCGAGGCGGCCGCACGCCATGCCGATGCCATTCTTCTGATCGCCGCGATTCTCTCTTTTGAGGAGCTGCGCGACCTCCGGCTACTGGCTGCGGCGCTTAGCTTGGCGGCCCTGGTGGAGGTCCACGATGCCGCAGACCTCGCCAAGGCGGTCGATTCGGGCGCGACCATCATTGGCGTCAACAATCGCAACCTCGAAACATTTGAAGTAACACTTGAGACCTCGCTCGCCCTTGCTCCGCAGATACCGCGCGGCGCACTCTCTGTTTCGGAGAGCGGCATCCACACCAAAGCGGATGTCGATCTCTTGCGTACCGCCGGTTACTCGGCGTTCCTGGTCGGCGAGTCGCTCATGCGGTCTGAAAATCCCGAAGCCGCAGTGAAAGCATTACTTCAGTAAAAACTATGCATAGTACTGATATACCACGCTATGTCATAAAGATCTGTGGCGTCACGACGGCCCAGGACGCAGCGGACGCCGTTACAGCCGGAGCCACGGCCTTGGGCTTCAACTTCTATCCAAAGAGCCCTCGCTATGTTTCCGTGGATCGCGCCCAAAAGATCTCCGAATCATTGCCCGCGGGCATCCTGAAAGTCGGCGTCTTTGTGAATGCGTCAGCGGAGGAACTATTCACCGCCTCCCCTGCCGTCCCGCTCGACGTTGTGCAGCTCCATGGGGAGCTGCCGGCTCGGGTCCCGAACGTTCGCATCTGGCGGGCGAAGCCTGTCTACAATAGCTTTAAGTCTACTGTGTTAAGTGACTTGTATGAAGCCTACTTACTGGATGCACAGAGTCCCGATTTCGGCGGTTCGGGCCAAACTTTCGACTGGTCACTCGTCGCCACTTCGAACCACTCTGCACGGTTGATCGTGGCGGGCGGTTTGGACGCTTCGAACGTAGCCTTAGCCATCGCGACTCTGCATCCCTGGGGCGTCGACGCCTGCTCGCGGCTAGAGTCCCTGCCCGGCCGCAAGGATCGCCTCAAAGTTCAAGCGTTTGTTGAAGCCGCCCGCGCCGCGTTCAATCATCTGTCGACCGGCGATACACAAGTCGGGCCAAAGAATTGACGAGTTGGTTGCCGGTGTTGCGGAACAGTGTATAGCCACCTATAGTTGAAGCAGTGCTGGCCCCGATCAACCTCCGTAGAATTCTCGCCTGCCTTTGCATCGCGACGATCCTGTTAGTAGTGTTTGCTCCCGGCAGCCCCGGACTGCTCTGGGCCACTCTGGTTCCGCTCGCGCTGCTTGCTCTCACTGAATTCTGCGCGAGCCTATATCGCGACGGGAACGATCCGGAAGCTCAGCCACTCGGGCTGCTCTCGCTGTCACTCTCTCGAGCTCCTCCAGTAGCATAAACCTCTTCGTCACAAATCAGACGTAGTCCAGCGATTTCCTGGATCCATCGGGTGCGCCCCGTTGTGCGCGGCTGTTCCGTCGGACTTCGAAGCAATGACTCCTGGAGGAGCAATGTCATCAAATAAGCAACTACGAAAAATACTGCTGTGCCTGGGAATGGAGGCGGCCGCCCTGATGGGAGCACCGATGCGAGCGGATGAGGTAGAAGACCTTCTCAGAAGCGCCCAGCAAGCGAAGGTCGAATCCACAATCCGCCAGGAGCAAGAAGATTCTGACGATCCCACCCCCCCCTTACGTGGAAGGTGGGTCATCGGATAGGCTGCCAGTCGTTGACGCGTCGTTACAAAACTAGCTCACCGCCTCACGCCCCGCGGTCACATACGCCCCAACCAAGCACCCCGCGATAATCGCTTCCGTGACCACTGGTGCGAGGAAGAAATACCGCCCCGCAATAATCGTAGTCGCAATAAAGGACAGAATGAAGGCGGCCAGAATCGGTCGGATCAGTTTCGGTTGGCTCTTCGCAATCTCGCCAAGCTGCCAGAACAACACTCCCTGGACGAGCAGGCAAACACTCAGGATGAGTCCATAGCCGAAGAAGAAGTCCCAATAGGTACGCGGTGAACCCATCACCAGAAACTGGTGCGCTTTCATCGTATCGATCACCGCAGCCTCTTCAGAGCCGTTCTTCGGCTTCCCGAACACGCCGCCGATGGTGTGCAAGACAGCGTGAATCAACGTGAGAATGGAAGCCACCCGCAGCAGGATAGTCGGCTTCACTGCGCGACTGCCTTTTTCGGCTCGACGTACGCTCTCATCCAGCCCATCACCCGCTGCCAACCTTTGTAATGCTGCTCCGCCGTTTGGTCGCCTGTAAAGCCGCTGTGCTTCAGCTTCAGCAGAGTCCCCTTGGCGGTCGGCGTGAATTCCAAATCGACAACGGTCTGTCCCTCCGCGGACCAACTTGGTGTCCAGGTGAAGGTCAACTGTCTTGGTGGGTCGTACTGCAGGTATTCGCCCTCGACTGAATAGGTACTCCCGTCCAAAGCTTTCCCGCGAGCAATCCATTTTCCTCCTACCCGGAGGTCGCTCTCCCAGCTAGTCGTGTGGTAGCTCTTGTCGTCTCCCCACCACGCGACGAGCTGCTCCGGGTCTGTCCAAGCCGAAAAAACACGCTCCGGCGAGGCTTCGATTTCGATTGATTCAACGATCGTGCGGTCCATGCTTTGCCTCTTCCTTCTTTGGTGATTCCAAGTAATGCTTTAAGTTTTTGAGTTTCCCTTGCCACAAGGTCCGGTACTCTTCCAGCCAGTCGTCAACGCTCTTGAGGGGCTTCGCGTTGAGCTGGTACAGCCGGTTTCTGCCGTCTCGCCGCTCGTAAACCAGCTCTGCGTCCAGCAGTAGCCGCAGATGCTTTGAAATCGCCGGGCGGCTCACAGGAAAGCCACGCGCGATCGCATTGACCGGCTGCTCGCCCGTCCGCAACAACGAGAGAATGTTTCGTCGTGTGGGATCGGCCAAGGCTCGGAACACCGTGTCCTGGCGTTCCGCATATTGCGTAACCATTTAGTTACGGATTGTAGGGGAGTTTGATTCCCGCGTCAAGTGCCTTTTCAAGTTTTTCATTTCGCTTCGCTCTCGCTGATCAGCTTGCGATACACCTCTCTGGCATGCTCATAAGCTTTCTTTGCGTCTTCGATCTCCGCCGGTGCGATGCGTGGCGCCTTCTGCGTCCAGCATTGGTTCACCGCGTTGAGACACCACTCAGCGCTCTGCCGCGAGGCGCGGATCGGCTTGCCCGCCACCAGCACGAAGATCGGATTCGTGTGTGCCGAGGGAAGCGTTCGCACGGCAATCCAACTACTCTCCTTCACGGGCACATCAAACTGTAGCTCCCGCACCTGGCCGTCGGCCACAACCGCCTTGCGCTGGACGGCCTTGCCGTTCACCACGACTTCCACCGGCACCTCCCTGCTATCACCGATCCGCGCTCGCTCGATGTCCCAGTAAGGCTTCTCATCCAACGGCAGGCTGCGAATGGCGTCGTTCGGGCGTTCCGGCAGGTATGCCGCGGCGCGCAGCGTTACCGTCACCGTCGTTCCAGCCGGAAGTTGCACTTCGCTCCCCTTGGTCCCGACCTCCTGCCCGTTCACGCGAAAGTCCATCAAGTGTGTCTTGCCATCCGACACGTAACTTCGGCCGGCCTTCAGCGCCCCGAGCCACGCCTCATACGTCATCGGTCTGTCGACTTTCGCATACGTTCGGCCCAGCCCGACTTTCCCGTCATAGATGCACGGGAAATCTGTCTCTCCCGCAATCCTGGTCCGAAATCCGGCATTCAGCGTGTGATACCAGATATTCAATTCCCACGGATACGGCGTATCCACGGATGAAATGAAATCCACCGTATTGGGGTACGTCACGTCCACGATGTATTCATTCGCCCCGATCCCGTCGAACCCCGGCATCTCGAGCGACGGGAGATCTTTGCCGGTAATCTGCAAACCCCATCCGGAATGCGCGAAGCCCACCGTCGCTCCTTGTGCCTTCGCCCAGCGGAGGATCGGCAAATCCCAAGTCGGCCAGTCCTCAATGCGCTTCGTGGCGGGGTAGTCCTGATCCTTCAAGTCGAGCAGCACAATGTGCCCGGCGTGGCTGGAAGGAAACCCGGAAACTTCCAGGTCGTAGTGCATCAGTTTCTCCGGCTGCGACAGCTTGTCGTCCTTGCCGGTGAAGAATTGTTTCTGATAGTAGTAGTCCGGCCCCCACGTCAGCACCGCAGCCAGGTTCAAGTGTTCGCCCAGAATCTGCCGCATCATGTCCTGCGGCAAAACGCCCTCCGCGGGATTCATGTAGTGCGAGCAGCCCGCAGCGTGAATGTGGTGGTCGCCCGAATACCATCCACCCTTCGACGGATCAATCCAGCGTTTCAGGTCACACGACACCTCGCCCGGCCCATTCGAATCCACGGCGAACTCGCGCGTTCGCGATAGGTACTCCGGTCCTCCGTTGTACTCCATCGTGTAGTAACCGTCGGGCAATTGAATGGTCTCGCCATCGGCCCTGTAGACTTGCGGCTGAAAGAAGAAGTCAGGCGCCAACCGCTTCGCAGGGCTCGGGTATAAACGGTTCAAGCGGTCTTTGATAGTGAACGCCGCCATCGTCGGCTGCCCGTTTTCATCCTTCACCCGCAACGTCACCGCATGCGCAGGCAACGCGTTGAACAGGATCACAACATCGTTCCGAAACCCGATATCCTGGCTTCCCTGCCCGGCATTGAAGCTGATCTTTGCCGAGCGCTGGCCCGCATCCCGGCTGTAGACCTCGAGAATCAAGTATTCCAGCGCCAATCCCGAAAGCCGCTTTCGCATCGGCGGCTGCTGGAACAACGAGATGTCGGCCCAACGCTCCGCGGCCTCTTGCGGCGTCAACTTTAGAGGCGGCTCCGGGCTGCCGTTGGATTGGATGTAGACCTTGCCACTATTCGGACTCTGCACGCTCAAGGGCGCGGTCACATTTCCAGCGTTCGCCACTCTTACGAGGAATAGGCGTGTCCCACCCTCCGCCAGCACGGGCTTCGCCGCAGCCTGTTCCACCTTGACCCGGCTCTCCGGGTTGATGTCAACCTTCACAAGTACGTACGGGTCGAGAATGGACTCGATCTCCGTCACGGCGGCGGCCTGATCCGGATTGGCGATCGCCTTGTTGATCCGCTGATGGTCGCTCGATGCTAGCGGCTGTCCCAGGTAGTTCAGCGCTTCTTCCAACTGCCGCACTTGCTGTGCCAGCGGTTGTAATGGAATCGACGCCGGCGGCGGTACATGCTGATGCGGAGCCTCCTGCGCGAAAGCCGCTGCGCAAAATATCGCCAGAGTAGCCAGTCTCAAGGATGTCTCCTTCCTGCTGCCGAACAAGAATATCGCGAAGCGGCTGGGCTCATGGACCGGTCTCACCATCGAAACCAATTTGATACCGTACATTTATTTAGTCAGTAGCGCTCAGCCGAATAAAGGCCAGTGAGTCACGTAGCTTGAAATCCTTCCGATCATCCATGCGCCATCTTATTCCGGGATTGCTTGTCCCAACCCTTTTCTTCACTCTCTCCGCTGCTGCCCAGGATCATCAGGCAGTACAGGCGGAACAAGGAGTGCCCCCAGCCAAGAAGGAGAAGCCCGACGCCGCCAATCCCGCTTTGTCGATGTTTGGGCCGCCACAAGACGCCGAATCCGTGGCCCGCGGCAAAGCGCTCTTCGTCCCCAGCTGCGGTTTCTGTCACGGCAACGACGCCGCCGGCAAGAGCGCGCCCGATCTCATCCGGTCCGCGGTCGTGCTGCACGACGAGAAAGGCAGCGCCCTCGGACCGGTGATCCTCAACGGCCGAACCGATAAAGGCATGCCCGCCTTCCCTTCCTTCACAAAGGAGCAGATCGAAGACATCGCAGCCTTCTTGCATTCGCGCACCCAGGCGACCGCGAATCGATTCATGTACGAGATTAAAGGCCTGATGACCGGCGACGCCAAGGCTGGCGAGGCATATTTTAATGGCGCCGGAAAATGCAACGCCTGCCACTCACCCACCGGCGATCTCGCCGGAATCGCTGCCAAGTTTCAGCCCGCCGATCTTCAACGCCGCTTCCTCGACCCCGAGCCGTCGTGGGTCGATCTCTTAATGGGAAAGAAGGTTAAGCCGCCTGCTCCGGCCAAGGTGACCATCACTCTTGTGACGGGCGAGATTGTCTCAGGCGACCTCGTCCACATCGACGAATTCAGTATCACGTTTCGCGATGCCAACGGCTGGACCCGCTCCGTGTCCCGCCAGGACGCGAAGGTTGAAATCAAAGATCCGCTCGCCGCGCATCGCGATCTGTTGCCCCAATACACGGACGCCGACATGCACAACATGCTCGCCTACCTGGAGACATTGAAATGAACCTCACTCGATTTTTCGTCTCCCTGGCCTTGTTGTCGGTAACTTCCGTAGCCCAGGAACTCGATCCCGCTGCTCTGCTGAAGCCACCCACAACCGCCTGGCCCACCTACAACGGCGATTATTCGGGACGCCGCAACAGCTCGCTCGACCAGATCAACAAATCGAATGTCGGATCGCTGGCGCTCGCCTGGGCCTACCGCACCAAGAACTATGGCATCTCTGGCTTCGCAGCGAATATCAAGTCCACTCCGCTGATGGTGAACGGCACGCTCTACTTCACCATGCCTGACAATGTCTGGGCCGTTGACGCGCGCACCGGCCGCGAGATTTGGCACTTCAAATACCCTGCTGGCCCGGGCATCCACATCGGTAGCCGCGGCGTCGGCATGTACGGCAATTGGCTGTACTTTGAAACGCCCGATTGCCATCTCATCGCTCTCGACGCCAAAGACGGCAAGGAGCGCTGGCGAAAAGAGATCGCCGACGTCAAGATGGAATACTTCTGCACCATGGCGCCGCTCGTCATCGGCAACCGCGTCATCGTGGGGGTTGGTGGCGATTCCCTCGACAACCCCGGCTTCCTCGAGTCGCGCGATCCGGAGACCGGCGATGTGCAGTGGCGCTGGTATACCGAGCCGAAGCCCCACGAGCCAGGGTCGGAAACCTGGCCCGACCCGGAAGCGATGGCCCACGGCGGCGGCATGACCTGGATGCCCGGCACCTACGATCCCCAGCTCAACCTGCTCTATTGGACCACCGGCAATCCGAATCCTGTGCACGCGGGCGCGGGCCGCAAGGGCGATAACCTTTGGACTTGCTCCATCGTTGCCCTGAACCCGGATACCGGCAAACTCGTTTGGTACTTCCAGCCGTCACCGCACGATACGCACGATTGGGATGCCGTTCAAACTCCGGTTCTATTCGACGCCGAATTCAAAGGCGAAAAACGCAAGTTACTGGCGCAGGCCAGCCGTAATGGCTACTTCTTCGTGCTCGATCGCGTCACTGGTAAGAACCTTGTCACCGCCCCGTTCCTGCCTAACAACTGGTCCAGAGGCATTGATGGGCACGGCCAGCCCATTCCCGATCCAAAGAAGGAACCCAGCCGTGACGGCACGCTTGTCACACCCAGTTCCAATGGCGCCACCAATTGGTTTCCACCCACCTTCGATCCTGCTACAGGTCTCTTCTACGTGACGGCCTCCCAGAACTGGAGCATTTATTACCTCACCGCCGAGGGCAAAGCAGAAGGCTTCGCCGGCCGCGACGACACGTTGAACGCCGACGCTTCGATCGCTGCCATCGATTACCAGAACGGCCAGGTGAAGTGGAAGCACGATATCGGCGCCATGGGCACCGGACTTCTCAGCACAGCGGGCGGGCTGATATTCGGCGGCAATAATGCCGGCCACGCGCTGGCTCTCGACGCCGCGACGGGCCAAACCCTTTGGCACGCCGGCATGGGCGAGAATGCCATGAATGGCCCTATCACCTATGAACTGGATGGCCGCCAATATGTCTTATTCGGCGCAGGCGATTCCCTTTTCGCCTTCACTCTGCCCCGCCAGAGTCCCAAGACTCTCGCGACCAAGTAGCTGTGTCTTTTGGCGGCCGCTTCAGTGCTTCTCCGTCAAGACTACCCAGATGATCCCCAGGCCGTTGCAATGGGAACAGTGGCCGCCGCCGGTGTCCTTGCCTTTTCCGGCACACTCAATACAGCTCGCCACCAGTCGAGGCGCATCGGGGGCCGCCTCCGCGGCTTTTCCGGCTGGCTTAATCACCTTCGAGTGATGTTGGTAAATCAGCCAGTGCACCAACTTGTGCTCGATTGCAGAGCGCTCCTCGACAGGCAACTGCGGGCATTTGTTCTTCCACCAGTCGAGCGCGCAACCGTAACAAACCAGTTCACCGCCCTCGAAGAGCGCACCGGGCTCTGCAAAACGAACGTACTTTCTGCACCATGCGCACTGCTTGAGACCGAGCAGCCCCAAGGCATTCCGGAACGCAGCTATTTCGCGCTCGATACCCGGCTGATCCGCTTGCTCACGCGCGTGGTTCAGTGCTGGAGTTTTCGCATCTTCGGATTGCGGATCGGAACCTTCAGACATTCCCTTAGCCTCCCAAAATCTGCGATCGCTCGCGCCTACTTCATGGGGACCGGTGCGCCGCCAGCTTCCCGGCTCCGCTGCGCGGCGTCCATGAATTCGAACATCTCGACGGTCTCGGCCGTCGGAAACGGCGGCGTCTTGGTATTCATGAATTTCACGATCTGCTCTACCAGTTTCGCGTAGCTGAATTTCAAATCCGGCAGCGCGGTGATCTGTGTTTTCTCGCGGAAAGCGATGCCGCCGTACTTGCCATACGGCCGCTCCAGCCGCACGGTACCCAGCCGGCCGTCCTTCCATCTCCCCGTCACCACATCGGCCCCGCCCGAGTGTGTGCGTGTCACCTCTACACAACCCGTACCCATCACCGTGTACAGCATCTCTACCCCGTGAACGCCGTACCAGCTTAGATCCAGCTTGTGATGGTCTTCCAATGGTCCCGGCGCCCACACAATGGCTCCGGTCAGGTCGGCCGTTTTCAGCGCGGCGATATCGCTGAATCGCAGCGAAGACGCCGAGAACCAAGGGATGTGGAACGCCGCCGCCACGCGCACAATCTCGCGGGCATCTTCAATGTTCGAGGAAAGCGGCTTGTCGATAAACACCGGCTTGCCACACCTCGCTGCTTCTTGAAACTGCGCCAGGTGCGGACGCCCATCCACGCTCTCCACCAGAATGCCGTCCACCAGTGGGCACAGGTCGGCGATTTTGTCCACGAACTTAACCTGCCACTTCTCTTTCATGTCCGCCGCATATTTGTCCACGCGGTCGCGGCTCTCATCCAGGTCCGGGCTTCCGCCCTTGAACGCCGCGACAACCTTGGCGCCCGCCACGTGATCGGCCACGGTTGCATCGTTCAGCAGTTCCGTGAACGCGGGCGCATGTCCGGTATCCGTCCCGATGATTCCCAGCCGGAGGTCAGCCGGATAGGCCGAGTACATGCCAACGCTCAGCAGGAAAAGTAATCGCAGGTGGCTTGATCGCATGGACACCAGTGTATGAAACTCAGCCGATCCAACCCTGATCCGGAACGTCCACTGTGTCCCAAGGCGCGCTAAACATCCGCTACCGTCGACCATCCTCGCTTCGCCGCGTGGACACAGCTGGCCTGTCCCATCGCTCCACTGCCCACCAACGCGCTACGCAAAGTCTCTCCTACTGCTTCCGATAATCCAGCGGCGGCTTCGCATCGGCGGGAATGTGCGATTGATAACTCCTGCCCTTCAGCTGTCGCTGAAAATCCGCCTTGGCTTCCTCCACCAGCGCCGGGCTCAGAAACAGATCCGCACCCGTGGTCGCAATCGCCTTCGCCGCCACCAGCATGCCGTGTTGTCCAATGCTCATACCCGCGCACGCCGTGGCCTGCCAGGTATGCGGCGCGACGCCTGGCACAAATGTCGCCGACCCAAAGCCAATGGTCGGCACGTTCCAGCTCACGTCGCCCACGTCAGTGGAAGCTGCCGGCTCATTGGGATCGAACGCGCGCAGCGGTTGCACGACGCGGGTCGATGCAAGGTCTCCGGCTCCATCCGGCGGAAGGCTCTTCTGCAAGTCCTCCGCGAAGTGCTTCTCGTCAGGCGTGTATTGAAAGCCGCCCACTTCTTCCAGATTCTTTTGTGCGACCTTCGCGAGCGCGTCATTCGGGAGAATGTTCACCTCGCCGCTGACAATTCTCACATCAACGGTCGTCTCGGTCATCAGCGCCGCTCCCTGCGCGATCTTCCCAATGCGCGCCCAGATTCCGTCCAGCGTGGTGGCCGATGGGCTGCGCGCCATCAAGTAAAGCTCGGCTGTATCCGGCACTACGTTCGGCGCCACGCCGCCTTTGGTAATTACGTAGTGAATGCGGGTGTTGCTCGGCACATGCTCGCGAAGGAATTCGATCCCATTGCCCATCAGCATCACTGCATCTAACGCCGAGCGGCCGCGGTCCGGCGCCATCGCCGCGTGCGCCGCCACGCCGTGGAAGAGAAATCGCGCCGACGTAATAGCCAGTGCGCCTCCGTTCGTGACTTCGTTTCGGTCGGCCGGGTGCCAGTGCAGAATCACGTCGACGTCTTTGAACACACCCGCCCGAACCAGATAGACTTTGCCGGAACCACCCTCTTCCGCAGGCGTGCCGTAATAGCGCAGCGTTCCGGCAATGTGATTGGCCTCCATATACTCCTTCAGCGCAACCGCCGCCAGAGCCGCTCCGGCTCCCAGCAGGTTGTGCCCGCACCCATGGCCCGGCGCGCCGGCCGTAACCGGATTGCGGTCCGGCACGGCGGCCTGCGAGAGTCCCGGCAATGCATCGAACTCGCCGAGGATGCCGATCACGGGCTGGCCCGACCCGTAACTGGCAATGAAGGCGGTCGGCTCGCCCCCAACACCTGCCTGTATTTGGAAGCCGGCCTGCTTCAAGTCACTCTGCAGCAGCGCCGAACTCTTCTCCTCGTGATAGCCCATCTCCGCGTAATCCCAGATGGCTTTCGAGGTTTTGATGTACTCGGCAGCCTGCTGATCAACGAACTGGCCGATCTGTTCGTGTGCCGCTGTCGGCTGGCCGGATGCTTGCACGGAAAACAGTGCGGCGGTGGTGAGGCATACCGCTGCAGGTATGAACATGCGCATGGAAATGGACGTGTTGAGTTTCACTTGTGGCTTAGTGTAGCGAGCGGCGGCGGACGCGTGTCAAGGTCTTTTCACGCTGCGCTAGAATCGTGATCGCCCCGCAGAGCCATTATGCCCTGTAGGCTCGGCATCTACCAACACCCGATTTGAGAACAAGCCCTGACTCAACCGAGACGCGGAAAATCGTCTTCAACAACGCATCGAAAGACGGTAACGGGCTACGATAAAGATTGCAGATGAAAACCAGGATAGGACCATGGAAATGACGACTGTACAGATCACCTTGCCAGATGAACTGGCCCAGGAAGCTCAGCGCGCTGGCCTCCTATCTCCTGAATTTCTGGAGCAATGGCTTCGCAAGCAGCTTAAAGAGCAACATGTAGGGAAACTGTTCTCGGCCATGGACCGCATGTCCGCGATCGACGAACCAGCGGTTATGTCGCCTGAGGCAGTTGCCCAAGAGATAGCAGCCATGCGCGCCGGCAGACGTGCCCAAAGTCCTCGCTGATGCGTTTGGTGCTAGACACCAATGTAGTTGTCTCGGGCCTGCTATGGGATGGAAACCCAAGACGGCTTTTGCAACTTGGTCGCGGCGAACGTGTCAGGCTGTTCACCAGTACGCCGCTTCTCGCCGAGCTGACCGAAGTTCTTCTGCGCCCTAAGTTTGAGCCAAAAATTGGAGCGTCACTATTCTCTGTCGATCAACTTGTTGATCTGTATGCCGAGCTGGCTGCTTTGGTTCGACCTACGCCGGTACCGCGTGTCGCACCGACCCCGATGACGATGTAGTGATCGGCACGGCCCTTTCGGCCAAAGCTGATTTTGTAGTGACCGGGGACGCCGCTTTACTCACCGTGGCTGAGTACGAGGGCGGGCGTATTGTTTCCGTTGTTGAAGCGTTGCAAACCCTCGTCGGTTAGCCCCGTCCGCGTGGCCGATAAGGCGCTTGTGACCGGTGACGGCGTGGTGTGCTGGTGTTGGATGACCATGCCAAGCTGAACTCGGGGCCTTCAGCTAACCGACTCAGACTTATTGGGCAGCCTCTCAAAGCTGATCGAGTGCCGCACGTGCCGCTTCGCGGACCGTTTGCCAACTTGCATGTTGCCGCCGAGGGCCAGCCGTGGGAAGCCCGTCAACCTCCGAGGCGAAAACGTCGTGGAATTCAGCTAAGATTCGCAACTCCCTGTCATTGAAACATTCCTTCCACTCGCGTTGTCCTCTGTCCCAAACATCAGGATGACAGCCTTCAGGAATTGACTGGCAAGGGAAGCAAAGATCATCAAACCACGCGCAGCAGAGTTCAATTGGTCCTATTTTGCGGATTCAGCTCCGCCAAGCCGGCGAGAACGTCCCTGATTGATCTACTGTATGCGAGTTCGTTCACGAGTGGCTTGTCTTCACCTTCAGTTCTGGCCAAAATAGAAACCCGCCGACCTATCCTTTCGGAACGCAGACCATATAGGCCACAGTTCGGTCGAGCGGGCAATTCCAATGTCAGGTTGACGCGATTTGCCGAACTCGCTGCTCCAACTGCCCCTTTCAGCTACTCCTGGTGCAGCGCCACCATGGGATCGATCCTCGTCGCGCGGCGCGCCGGCAGATAGTTCGCGAGCAACGCCACCGCAAGCAGCAACACTGCGACCGACCCCATAACCACCGGATCCAGCGGCGCGACCCCATAAAGCAGTGCACGCAACGTTGACGCCAGCGCGGCTCCGCCCGCCATCCCAACCACCAACCCGACCAGTGCGCTCTTGAGTCCGTTGCGGATCACCATCGCTTTCAGTTGTCCAGGCGTGGACCCCAGCGCCATGCGCAGTCCGAACTCGCGCGTCCGCTGCGCCACGCCATAGGAAACGACGCCGTGAATCCCCAAAGCCGCCAGCAGCATCGAGACGCCCGCGAAGACCGCCAGCAGAACCGTCGAAATGCGTGGCGCGGTATCCGCCAGGGATAAGTACTCGTCCATGCTGCGAATCTGAAACACCGGCTGGCCTCGGTCCACCGACCACACCGCCTGCTTCACCGCCTTCACCACCGTCGGCGTGTCCAATGTCGTGCGCACCGCCAGCGCCATGGCCTTGTTCGGCATCTGCTCAAACGGCGCGTAGATGGTCGGTTCCGGCTGTTTTCCAGGCCGTAGTGGTGCACCTGGCCTACGATGCCAACCACTTTTCGATACTGCCCCCACAACCGCATGCGCCGCCCGATCGGATTCTCATTCGGCCAATACTGGCGCGCCAGCGTTTCATCAATCAGAATCACTTGTTCGGCATCGCGCGCATCGCTGTCTGAAAGCCGCCGCCCCGCCAGCAACGGAATACCCATCGTGTTGAGATAGCGCGGGCTGATGCGCCGGAAGTCTGCGACCATCTCCTGCCCCGGCGGCTGCTGGCGGTTCTCAATCGTGAAGTACTCCCGGTCGTTCTGTTGACCCAGCGGCAGCACGTCGGTAAGGCCCGCCGACTGAATGCCCGGTATCTGTTCAGCCTGGTCGATCACGCGCCGGTAGAACGCAGCCTGTTCGCGGTCGTTCTTATAGAGATTGTCCGTGGGCAGCCGCATGCGAAACGTCAGAACATGCTCAGGTCGTATGCCCGGGTTCACGTGTTGCAGATTTACAAAGCTCTTCATAGCGAGTCCAGCGCCAATCAAAAGCATGCTCGCGAGCGCCACTTCTCCGGCCACCAGCCATCCCCAAACACCAGTCCGGTCAACCGCCGATGAGGAAGTGCGGCCGCCCGCCTTCAACGCCTCGTTCATATCGCTGCCCGCGGCGTACAACGCGGGAACCAGCCCGAATAAGAGCGCCGCTCCCGTCGAGATCAACAGCGCGAACCCGAGTGCCCGGGCGTCCACGCCTATCGGCGGCCGCACCACCTCAGCCCCGGCCTCGGCAATGGGCAGCGTATTCGGCAGCGCCGCGCTCAGCAGGTCCACTCCCCACACGGCGATGAAGACCCCCAGCGTGCCTCCAATCAGACTCAGCAACAAGCTCTCACTCAGGATTTGTGTCACCAGCCGCCCGCGGCCGGCTCCCAACGCTGCGCGGATTCCCATCTCTTTCCGCCGTCCTGTCACGCGCGACAGCAAGAGACTCGCGACGTTCACACAAGCCAGTAGCAGCAACAGTCCCACCGCGCCCAGCAACAAGAGCAACGCCGGCCGGATGTATTCAAAAAGCGCCTGCTGCATCCCCACCACGCTCACATCCCAGCCCGCTAGCCTCGGCGTCTGCGCATCGATGCGCCGGGCGATGGTGCTCAACTCTGCCTGCGCTTGCGCCACGGTGACGCCCGACTTCATCCGGGCGATCACACCAAAGTCGTGGTCTGCGCGGTTCTTGGATCGCAGTTCGGCCACCGGCCATGGCACATAGATGTCGCTCGGCAGCGGCTGCCAGAAATCGGGAGCAAGCACGCCGATGACGGTGTACGGCTCGCTGTTCATGATGAACGTCTTTCCAACGACCGCCGGGTCCGCCCCAAAGCGGCGCTTCCAGAACCCGTTCGTCAGAACCGCCACTGGATAACGCGCTTTGCCTTCGCCTTCGGCCGCCGTGAAGCCGCGTCCCAACACCGTGCGCCCGCCCAGCATTGAGAGGAAATTCGTCGTCACCCGCAGACCCACCACCTGTTCGGGCTCTCCGCCGCCCGTTAAGGTTCCCGTTCCGACCTCGAGCAGCGTCATCTCATCGAAGGATTGGCTCTGCTCCTTCCAATCCAGAAAATTCGGCGCGCTCGGCCCTTCGCGCTTGATGCCGTCTTTTAAGTCCGTCTCCCAGATCAGCGCGAGCCGGTCGGAGCCGGGAAACGGCAACGGCCGGAGTACCACCGAATTGACTACGCTAAAAATCGCCGTGTTTGCACCGATGCCGAGTGCCAGCACCATCACAGCCACAATGCTGAAGCCAGGCGCCTTCCGCAACGTGCGTAATGAGTAGCGCAAATCCCTAAAGAGATTGAGCATTTGCTGGTGGCTACTGCAAGTGCAGTTCCGTTACAAGCACAGTCCAAGTGACTGATACGCTTGATGCGACACCGACCGCACAGAAATAGACTGTTCGCTTTTGGGAATTACCCAAGCGGAAGTCAGGGCCGATGATCCGAGCTAGTTCGCCGTTAAATCCGGCTCGGTGGACCCGACCGCACAGGCGGCCCATACGGCGGCGCGATAATTACGAACGGATGCTCCTGCCGAATCGCTGGCTGATGCGCTGTCGCCCAACGGTCCTGACTCCCGCCATCCTACGGCAACTTCCTCGCACCATCGGCGGTATCCTCCTGCTGGCCGCTGCATCCTTCGCGCAGAACAACGTTCTCACCTATCACAACGACAACTTCCGCTCCGGCCAGAATCTTGCCGAGACCCGCTTGACGCATGCCAATGTCAATGCGGCAACCTTTAGTAAGCTTTTCACGCTTCCCGCGGATGGCAAGGTCGACGCTCAACCGCTTTATGTCTCGGCGCTGCCCTACACCGCACGCAATGTGGTCTTCATCGCCACCGAGCATGACACTGTGTATGCCTTCGACGCGGACACCGGCGCGCAGTTGTGGGCGGCGTCGCTGCTCAAGCCGGCGGAAACCACCTCCGATGACCGTGGCTGTTCGCAGGTAACGCCCGAAATCGGCATCACCTCCACGCCCGTCATTGACCTCACCGCCGGACCGCACGGCACGCTCTACGCCGTCGCGATGAGCAAGGATGCTTCAGGCGCCTATCATCAGCGTCTGCATGCGCTCGATCTCACCACCGGTGCGGAACAATTTGGCGGGCCGGTCGACATCGAGGCCACCTTCCCTGGCAATGGCGACAACAGCAAAAACGGCACGGTGGTCTTCGATCCGAAGCAATACAAGTCGCGCCCCGGCTTGCTGCTCGTGAATGGGGTGGTCTACACCAGTTGGGGTTCGCACTGCGACATTCGCCCTTACACCGGATGGACCATTGGTTACGACAGGCTCACCCTTGCCCAGACCTCGGTCTTTAACTTCGCTCCCAATGGCAGCGAAGCTGCAGTGTGGGCCGCCGGTGCCGGACCAGCGGCGGACGCCAATGGCAATCTCTTCTTCCAGATCGCCAACGGAACCTTCGACACCACTCTCAACGCGGCCGGCTTCCCTGCCCTGGGCGACTACGGCAATGCCTTCGTGAAGCTCAATCTCTCGGGCGGCAAGCTTGCGGCGGCCGACTACTGGACCATGCACAACAGCGATGCCGAGTCCAATGTCGACGAGGATCTCGGCTCCGGCGGCGTGCTCCTGCTCCCTGACCTCACCGACGCCAACGGTCAGCTTCGTCACCTCGGACTCGGCGCCGGCAAAGACGCTCACATCTACGTCTTCGATCGCGACAATATGGGCAAGTACAACCCGAGCAACAACTCCAACCTTTACCAGGACCTGCCAGGAGCGCTGGCTGGAGGCGAATATGCCATGCCTGCCTGGTTCAATGGCACGGTCTATTTCGGCGCGGTTGGCGACGTCATTCGCGCCTACACGTTGTCGAACGCCCTTCTCCCGGCCGTGCCGACTTCGGTCACGCCTACCCCCTTTGGCTACCCTGGCGCAACGCCCAGCATCTCGGCCAATGGCACTTCCGACGCCATCCTCTGGGCGACGGAAAACTCCTCCGCCGTGCTCCACGCCTACGATGCCACCAACCTCGCCGTTGAACTCTACAACTGCAATCAAGCCCCGGCCGGGCGCGACTCATTGGGCACCGGCAACAAGTTCATCACGCCCACCATCGCCAACGGCAAGGTCTACGTGGGAACCACCACCGGTGTCACGGTCTACGGTCTGCTGGCCTCTGCCATTGCCACAGGTACGCTCTTAACTGTTTCGGATTCCACACCGCTCGCCGGTTCGCCGGTTACCTTGGCAGCGGCTGTAACTCCCGTTGGAGCTGTAGGCCTCGTCAACTTCTTCGACAACGGCACGCAATTCGCATCCGCCAACGTGAACGGCAGCGGGATTGCCATCTATTCCACTAACGCGCTTTCTGCAGGTGCTCATTCCATAAGGGCCGCCTACGTCCCCAACGGCAACTACAATCCCACCATCTCAAACGCCGTTGATGTGGTCGTGTCGCAAGCGTCTTCCCAAGCTTCGTTGACCGCCGTCCCAAATCCGCTGGTTGTCTTGGCCCCCAACATTGTCGGAGCAACGACACTACAGTGGAATGCGACCGGCGCAGAAACCGTCGAGCTGCATGTATCAGCTCCTGCCGGACCGCTGTTCGCCGAAGGCGGCGCATCGGGAAGCGCCACAACCGGGCCTTGGGCAAGCGATGGAATGCTCTTCTATCTACAGGACACGACCGGCGGCAAAGATCTCTCTGCCGCCAATGCACTCGCCGTTGCCGCTATTGCACTCCGTCAACAACCCAGTTCGTTCTTTGCCGCTCCCAACCCGATTTCCGGTACAGGATTTTCAGCTGGACAGACAACCATTCAATGGGACCTGCCCAGCGCCGTCAGCCTTGAAGTACACGTCGGCGCGCCGGACGGTCCGCTCTTCGCGGCGGGAG
>JBAUOG010000205.1:0-8467 GCA_049579625.1 Bryobacteraceae bacterium | reverse complement strand
GTGATGAGCTACTCCGAGGCGGACCGCCAGCGCTTCATCGCCTGGCTCAAATCAAGATACGGCAACGTCGAGAAGCTGAACGAAGTCTGGGCAACGCAACGGTGGTCCCGCCACCTGAACTCTTTCGACGAGGTTCAACTGCCGTACGCCAGCGGCCCGGCGCCGCCCGAACGTTACCTCGACTTGCGCCGCTTCTGGTCCGACCAGACGGTCGCCGTGCTCGAAGATCTCGAAAAGGTGCGCCAGCGCAACGTGCCGAACCTGCCCGCCATTTCGAATTTGTGGGATGCCGCAGGCCGCCGTGGCTTCGACTATCTCAGCACGTACAAGAACTATGTGAGTTACGGAGCGGAGGGATTCTATCCCGGCACACCGCTCGATGTCAGCTTTGGGGCGCTGATGGTTCGAGGAGATCTGCCCACGCCAGCCTGGTACAACGAGTTCATAACCGGCGGCGGCGGCACCTACGGCGGCCCGAAGGGCGTTGTCCGGATGTGGGCCTACCTTGCGCTGATCGACTACGGTCAGGCCTTGCTTGCCTGGACCTTCCACTCGCACCGCGGCGGCGAAGAGCAGGCGCTGTTCGGGCTGCTCGATCACGACGGCACGCCATCGTGGAAGTACCGCGAGTTCGCGCAGATCGCCAAGGAGTTTGCTCAACTTGAGAAGCTCGGCTTTCCCCGCGATCGCAAACCCGAAGTGGCGATCGCCTACTCGTTCGACAGCTACATCGCCTCGCATCCACCCGGACCGAGCAACACCGCGCGCCAGTACTTCACGCTCGACTACACCAATCAGGTCCAGCGCGCCTTTCAGCCCTTCTTCGAAGACAACATCGACGTGGCCTTCGTCAACGTCGGCCACGCCACGCTCGACTACAAACTCGTGGTGGTCCCGGCGGACTACGTCATGGATGAGTCGAGCGCCGGCGCATTGCGTAAGTACGTCGACGACGGCGGCACGGTGATCATGACGGCGTTGTCCGCAAAGGTCGATGAGAATAGCCAGTGGTTCGACACGCCCATGCCCGGGCGGCTCAGCGACGTCTTCGGCATTCGCACTGAGGAATTCTATCGCCCTTCGATGCCGCCGCAACTCGCGCTCGATGGCAAGACCGTGCGGTCGTCCATCGGCTTCTACGAGGTACTCGAACCGCGTGGTGCCGAGACCCTGGCGACGTTTCTCGACACGCCGGAAAAGTCCCCGGCGATTACCGTGAATCGTTACGGCAAGGGCCGGGCGATCTATGTCGCCCTGCCGGCGCAGATGGCGGTCCTCGCGCCGCTGGTGCGGAGTCTGTACTCGCAGCTTGCCATCGAGCGCGGCCCCGAGACCCCCGCCGGCGTCTATGCCCGCGTCGTAAACAATCGCACGCTGTACGTCAACACAACCGGCGAGGAAAAGTCTATTGCCATACACGGGAACAAACGCGGCGTTCTCAGCGGAGCGCTGCACGAAGGCGCCATTCGGCTGGGGCCATACGATGTGGAACTCGTGCCGTGACCGGGAAGCCGGACCTCTTGAAGAACTCGACTCATGAACCGCGGCTGTCGCCGTGGTTGGGAATTTGGTGGTTCATAACAAAGGAGTCTTTCAAATGGATAATGGAACCGGAGGGCTCGGCCGGAGGAAGTTCGTAACGGCCGGTGCTGGCCTGCTCGCGGCCGCCAAGACCGCGTTAGGTCAAAAGCATGAATACGCTGACAGCAACTTCGCCGGCCCGATCACGGGGCCGTTCCGGCCCAATTGGGAATCGCTGAAGGCGTACCGCTGCCCCGACTGGTTCCGCGACGCGAAATTCGGGATTTGGGCGCATTGGACCCCGCAGTGCGTCCCCGAGCGGGGGGATTGGTACGCCCGCTTCATGTACGTCCAGGGCAGCAGCCAATACAACTATCACGTCAAGACATACGGGCATCCTTCCCAATTCGGCTATAAGGACATTTGCCATCTCTGGCGCGCGGAGAACTGGAATCCGGAAGAACTGATTCGCCTCTACGCCAAGACCGGCGCCAAGTACTTCGTCGCTATTGCAAATCACCACGACAACTTCGACTGCTGGAACTCGAAGCATCAGCCCTGGAACTCGATAAACATCGGACCGCAGAGAGACATTGTCGGAACCTGGGAGAAGATTGCCCGCGCGCACGGGCTCAAGTTCGGGATCACCTATCACGGCACGCCAGGGCGGGTTTGGAGGGAGTTCATGCCGGTCCGGTACGCCGCAGACGGGACGGGCCCGCTGAAGGACGTGCCCTACGACGGAGTCATGACGAAGGCCGATGGCAAGGGTAAGTGGTGGGAGGGCATGGACCCGCAGCAACTCAA
This sequence comes from Bryobacteraceae bacterium, assembly GCA_049579625.1. Lineage (GTDB taxonomy): Bacteria > Acidobacteriota > Terriglobia > Bryobacterales > Bryobacteraceae > CAJCIT01. The sequence continues at coordinate 6,139 of JBAUOG010000205.1, read as the reverse complement.
TGGCCGGCCGCACGGCAAGGACGATCCCTGCCCGGAGTTCGTCGAGGACTTCATGGTGCGGGTGCAGGACGTGATCGATCAGTACGATCCCGATCTGCTGTATTTTGACGATAACTGCGATTGGGACTTCGACCAGGGAGGCGGAGCCGTATGGCTAGGTATGCCGGAATTGACGCCGCACCTGATGGCCTACTACTACAACGCCAACATCCGTCGGAACCGCGGCAAACTCGATGCTGTGTTCAACATCAAGAGCGTTCCCAAGGCCGTGTTGAGCACTCTGGTCCGCGACTTTGAAATGAGCCAGTCGGAAGCGCTCGAGCCCGATCCCTGGCAAACCGACGCCTGCATCGGAGGGTGGCACTACAGCCGCTCGATTTTCGAGAACCAACGATACAAGACGCCCCGGCAGATGGTTCACCTTCTCGTCAACGTCGTGGCCAAGAACGGTAATCTACTGCTGAACATACCGCTGCCCGGCCATGGCCGCCCGGACGCCGCCGAGTTCGCGTTCCTGGAGAAGTTCGGAGCCTGGATAGCCGTTAATTCCGAGGCGATCTACTCCACGCGGCCCTGGAAGGTCGCCGGCGAGGGTCCAACCCAGGCCACCGGAAGCAAGCCGTATGGGGCAATTCTGCAGTATGCCCCTGGCGACATACGATTCACCACGAAGGGCGACTCAGTGTATGCGATAGCACTTGCGTGGCCGCCGGGCGGAAAGCTGACAATTAAATCGCTTGCATCGGGTTCTCCCCATTACCAGGGCGATGTCGCCAGGATCGGGTTGCTCGGGTCGGAGCCCAATCTGGTGTGGTCGCGCAACGACAACGGACTCACGATCAACTTGCCGGAGAAGGCGCCGTGCGACCACGCGTACGCCTTCAAGATCAACCGCGCATGAAGTGCAGCGAACTTGATTGAGAAGCGTACATCGCTGAAGGACTGGTCGGCGCTCGCCCGCATCGGACCCGCGATGATCTCCTACTACCCGGTCGAGCACCGATTCTGACTCTCAAGATCTCGCAAGCTCCGTCAGGGTGAGAAGCCGTTTCTCCGCATCCCGAGGCGGGCCCGTCGCGTTTAGGAGTTTGGCCAAACGAAAATTTGGACGCCTTGGCGTCCATCCTCGGCCGCAGAATGACTGGGGGATTTCATTCTGCCACGCAGTGGGAATCCGTTTAACGGTGCGCAGGCGTTATTGATCTCGCGGGAAACGGCGCATTTTCTGGCAACTTGTTGGGGCGCATACCCGGCCGATTACGATGGGGAGTGGCGGACGCAGTAATGCACAGGCCCGATGGAGGACGCCCAATTTCGAAATGGGCCACTTAGACTTGAGGGCAGTGCAGCGGAAGATATTCTGGATCGCGCTGGGCGCGATGATTCCCATTTGCTTCGCGAGCTCGTGGTTCGCATATCGGAGCAATTGGTTCCAGCTGAGCGAGCGTACCGAATCCGCTCCGCACACTTTTAACCGAAAGGATCCGTGAAGTCGCCAAGGGTTACCTACTGTTCTTGGTCAGGTTCGGGAAGGCTGGCGAGAACTCCACCATTTGGGATTCACCGTCTCCAAAGTTCATTAGGGGAGGTTCCGACGAGGAGCAACCGGCTAAAGATTCCGGAGCAGCACGTCCAGGATGGTTTGGACGAACGGGTACGGCTGGGGGGTAAGGGGTTCGGCTTCGATCGAGTAGAGCCCTTTGTATCCAACCTCCTTCGAAATCTGAATCGCCCTGGCAGAGTCGAACAGATTCGGCATGTACTTAAAATGGCTGCTTGTGGCCATCGCATACATGACGCGCAAACCTGCCTCCCGCGCCGCGTTGTCCGGGAATGAGGCGACGTCGGGATTGGCCCAAACCCCGGCGGCCCTGATCAAATGGACCTCGTCCTCCCAAGTATGCTCAGGTGGCGCGTCTGCGGCGCTGTTTGGAGCTCCGCCCGCGCCGTCATGCCCGCCCCCGTTGCGCACCGTCGATGATACGTATCCTGGCGGGTCGTCGCGATTCTCTACGGTCACCATGACCTTTTTCGTATCGGCGTACGCCTTAATCGTCTTCAAGGTCTTGGCCGCGGTAGTACGCACATCCGGCGCGAGCGTGCCCTGGTTGATCATCACACGCGCAGCGGAGAGGAACGCCGCACGGTCGATCCATTGGTTCGTCAGTTCGATCGTTTCCGACCGAACCGCCGGATCCGTGGCCGAAATGTTGTGCGCTCCGAGCTCCAGGACCAGCTGAGTCACCCGCGAGTGGGCTTTCGTCAGCCGGTTCTTAAACTCTCCCAGGTAGTCGAGCTCGGTCGAGCGGAAGTGCGCTTGCTGGATCTCCAGATTATGGATTCCGTAGCGCTGCGCCATCTCGTCTGGAAAATCAAGGATATCGAGGGTTCTCTGCGGATCGTCCGGACCCGCAGCGCTCTTCATAATCAGATCGAAACTATAACTCATGACCGCGACGCGATCCATTTTGGCTTGGTCCGCAGTCCGCCCCCACGCTCTGGCCGCTCCGGCGGCGACGGCCGAACCGATAAGAAACTCTCGACGTTTGATCATTTGCCCCTCTCATAATGAGATTGGCGATTGGGTAGTGGAATCGATCCGGTAGTTCCTGGATACGAATACTTCCAGAAAACCGGCCTTCAGACCCCCCGGCATCGACAGCCGTTACCCGGAAGGCCTTGCCTATTCTACCGTCAGCACCGCATCATACACATTCGTCACGCCCGAGCGGATCACAAGTGCTAAACCCGGATAAGCCGGATGGCGCCCGTCGTCGATACGGGCGAAGATCCGCCCCACCTCATCCGGCAGAACAAGCGAGCGATGGTGTATGCTCTCGGTGCTGCCGGTCCCGTGGCTGGTGGACTTGTACTCCGTAAAAATTTGGCTGGTGCTGTCAGTGGTTGAGGGCCCCTCCGTCTCCGAAAAGGACTCGCCGCGCGCTTCACTCGCGCTACGATAGCTAGCAAAATCAGCCCAAGTATCAAGCAAACGCGGTCTGACTCCCAAAACGGGATGAAAATAGCTCCCCTTAAATCGGCTTGCGGACCCTGGTCCCGCTGCTTTGGCCGTATCGCGCCACCCGGAGAATGCACCGCGCCTCTGGATTCCAAATGGTCATTCTCCGAGTGGCGGACTTTTCGTCCAGGTGGCTTGCGTTCCATTGTCAGTAAGTGACTTGGTGATTTGGCATTCGTGAAAAGCGTTGAAAGAATCGGGTCCGAAAACCACCATTTCAGGATAGTTGTCCCGTCTCCGGCTCACAAAGCGAGCAATGCACTTTTGGCAAATCGACCTCTTGTTCCATGGAATTGGAATCGGATGCCAGCGCTATGAAATCGCAGCGACCATCAGGTCAAGATGATCTTGCGAGCTTCGGCTTCCGGATCGTCGGCCATGCGACACTCGTTGTCCCTGATCATCGCCCGATTATTGTCAGGATTGGTTGGCGCCCAGTTTAATCCGGGTGTACTCGGATTTCGGGTTGCAGCAAATGCGGCCCACGAGGACGCCATCTTCTTCGCCAGCGCCTGCGCCTCCGATGTATTCCCCGTCCCCTGCTCACAGCGCTTCGTGTTATCGAAGCAAAATTGAAGATCCGCCGTATGCCATGCGTCAGGCACGCCATCGAGAATCGCCGTCTGCCAGGTGAAGTAGTACGCGTACGCCGGCGCGGCCTGCAGCTTATGTTTCAATCGCGCCATCTTGACCACGTTGTTCCGCATCCCGAGGCCATTCAGCCCCGGAGTCCCGCTGCAGATATACGAAAGCGTCTGAATCTTCTTCTGCGGGTACGCCTTCTTCAGCGCGGCAACGATCGCCGTCGCCTTCTCCTCGCCGTAGGTCTTCGCAAGGTTTGCATGCCACTCTTCTTCCGTCGGGTGCGAAGACATCTGGTTCCCCTCTTCGCTCACAGAACCTACGAGCATCGGCACATTCTTTGATACGTCCGGAGCGGCGTCGAAGAACGACCGCACGTTGATTACCTTCCCATCAACGCAAGGCGACCACCCCACGCGCGGTGTTCCCGGCGCCCCTGGTCCCGCCATGGGCCGTCCCGGCGGATTGATCTTCGCAGCCGCCGCGTTTCCCGCCGCAAACAACTTAGCCCATTCCATCTTTTGAAGCGAACCAATATCGTTCGGCCCAAGCCCGAGTTCCTTGATGGTCTGCCGCGCCAGTTCCTTTTGCTGATCTCTGCTCGGAATGTTTCCACCACCGCCGGACTGCGCCGCAGCGCGATGGGTCAGGCCGACCGCAGAGGGCATGCCCATCAGCGTCGTCACCTTCGATCCGCCGCCCGACTGCCCGTAGATCATGACGCGATCCGGATCGCCACCAAAGTTCTCGATGTTCTCTTGAACCCATTTCAGCGCCGCAACCAGATCGGTCATCCCTACGTTCGCCGAGTCCTCATATGGCGAACCGCCAATCTCCGCGGCATCGAAAAACCCAAGGATATTTAGGCGGTGATTCACCGAAACCTGCACCACCTCGTGGTGCCGCGCCATCTGCGCGCCGTCGTGCGATGGCAGTTCATAGGATGATCCGAAGCTGAACCCGCCGCCGTGCATGTAGAACATCACGGGCCGCTTTCCCGTCAGGCTCGGCGTCCAGATGTTCAGCTTCAACATGTCTTCGCTCTGCCAGCCGTCGTCCCAGTCGAACAAAAATGTCTGCTCGATGCTCGTCCACGGGTGCAAGGTCTGCGGGCAGTTCGCGCCGTACGCTAAAGCCGGATACTCGTCCCTCCACGGCGCAGGCGGCTTGGCCGGCAGCCACCGATTCTCCCCAGCCGTCGTTGCCCCATACGGCACTCCCTTGAACGTCAGCACGCCGCCATCTACAAACCCGCGCACCTTGCCGTACTGCGTCTTCGCCACGGCCGTTCGCGGCGTCGACACATTCCCCTGCTCCTGCTGGGCACCTGTCTTCACGCTGTCAGAGCCGAAGGCAGGCTTGCTCAGCACGGCCCCCAAGCCTGCGGTAGTGGACAGCAGCAGCGCTTCACGCCGCGTGAGAACAACAGACTCCTTCGACTTCGCCATGAACAGCTTCTCCTCTCATGTTTAAAAAATCAATCGCTTCGAAATTGCGCGACTCGCTCCCGGCAGTGCAATCCGCGTTATTCCGGCAGCGCGTATTGCCCGTCAACGTGGAACTTGCCCGTAGCAACAGGCGCTCCCGTATCTGGCTGCCCGCCGCCAATGCTGACCGTGTACTCCCCTTGTGCGATGATCGGATTCCCATCCTCCGTGACCATTCCCATGTCTCGGGGCTTCAGGGTAAAGTGCACCTTCTGACTGGCGCCGGCATCGAGATGCACGCGCTCGAATCCGCGAAGCGCGATCCGAGGCGCTCCCTTGACATCTGGGAACTTTAGATAGAGCTGAACGACCTCGTCGCCATCCAGGTTGCCCGTGTTCGTCACGGTCACATCCGCACCAACGGGCTGTCCGGCAGCAACCGCCTGTGTGGGGACACTGAGATCGCTGTAACTGAACGTCGTATAGCTCAGTCCGTACCCAAATGGATAAAGCGGCTTACCTGCGAAGTAGCGATACGTACGATTCGCCATGCCGTAATCCTCGAAGTTCGGCAACTGATCCACGCCCCTATAGAAGGTGACCGGGAGCCTTCCGGCAGGATTGTTCTTGCCGCTCAGCGTTTCGGCGACGGCGGCTCCGCCCTCTTCGCCGGGATACCATGCCTCCACGATGGCGTTGGCGTGCTGGTTGATCCAGTTCACGGCCAGCGCGCTGCCGTTCATTAGAACAACTGCCAGCGGCTTGCCCGTCGTCGCCACTGCTTCCACCAGGTCTTCTTCAGGCTGCGGCAAGTCGATGCTGGTGCGGTCTCCGCCGAGGAAGCCCGGTTCGCTCACAGGCATCTCCTCGCCTTCGAGCTGGCTGGTGATGCCCACAACCGCGATAACGGCATCGGCGGACTTGGCTGCGGCGATTGCCTCGGGCGAGACGCCGGCCCGCGCCGGGTTCCAGATCAACTCCGCATGCGGCTGGCTGGTCTGCGAGCCATAAGTCACGCTGATCGTCGCCTTATGGCCCTTCTCCAGGTGAACGCGGCCTACACCGGAGGACATCTCTTCTCCCCCGCCGAATGCTGCTGCCACCTGCTTGT
>JBAUOG010000204.1:0-8942 GCA_049579625.1 Bryobacteraceae bacterium | reverse complement strand
GATCTTCGCCGGCGCTCCTGCCGTCTTCACCTCGTCCGTTGCCGCGATCTTTCCGTCTTTGTAACCGACCAGCTTGAGCGAACCGGGCTCGTACGGAACGTTCCACATGAGGCGGTACTTTGATGCGAATTTCAGATCCTTGCTCGTATTCGGTCCAACCGGCAACGTCACAGGTTCACCAAACCGCTGTTTGCGGCCGAGCGACTTGCCATTTAGGAGCAGCTCGACTTCATCGCAATTGGTGTAGGCCATGACGGGAATGTCTTTGCCTTCGTAGCCGGGCCAGTTCCAATGGGGCAGGACATGCACCATCGGCTCCTTGGTCCAACGGCTCTGGTAAAGGTAGTAGCGATCCTTCGGGAAACCGGCCAGGTCGACCGCGCCGAAGTAAGAACTGCGCGACGGCCAGTCTTTCGGATCTTTCCCCATGAAATAAGGCGTGGGCTCGCCCAGGTAGTCGAAGCCCGTCCAGACGAACTCGCCCAGCACCTTCGGGTTCTTGTCCTGTTCGGCAAATTCCACATCCGGCAGCGTAGCCCAAGGCGGAACAATGATGTCGTAGCTGGTTAGGTTGAGCGAGGGATCTTTGGAGTACTTCTGCAGCGGCAGATGATACACGCCGCGCGAACTGACGGTGGAGGCCGTCTCAGTCCCCAGAATGATCCAGTTGGGGTGGCTCTGTAGAACCTCGCCATAATGCATCGGCTTGTAATTAAAACCGGGCAGGTCGACTTGCGCCGCCATCCCGTTCTTGATCGCAGCCGGCCACTGATCGAACGCGGAGGTGGTCGGGCGAGTTGGATCTTCGCGATGACAGATGGTAGTAAAGTGTTCGGCAATCGCGGCGCCGTCAGGCTTCCCCTGCTCGGGAATCTCGTTCCCGATGCTCCACATGATGATGCTGGGATGGTTGCGATCGCGATGAAGCATATCGCGTAGGTCGCGATCGCTCCACTCGTCGAAGTATTTAGAGTAGCCGTTCTTCACTTTGGGGATGCGCCACATGTCGAACGCCTCATCCATCACCAGCAGCCCCATGCGGTCGCACAGATCCAACAGTTCCGGTGAAGGCGGATTGTGGCTCGTGCGAATGGCGTTAACGCCCATGCTTTTCATGATTTGGAGCTGCCGCTCCGTTGCCCGAATGTTCACTGCGGCGCCAAGCGCACCAAGGTCATGGTGCAAGCAAACGCCCTGCAGTTTCACGGGTTTGCCGTTCAACAGAAAGCCCTTGTCTTTGTCGAAGGAAGCGGTACGAATCCCGAACGTCGTCTCGTAGCGATCGAGCACGGTCGATCCGTCCTTCACGACGCTCACGGCACGATAGAGATAGGGCCGGGTGATATCCCAGCGCTCCGGGTTCTTCACTTGAAGTTTGGCATCGGTTGTGGTGGTTTCATTCAGTGCGAGAGTGACATCATTGGTCGTCTCGGCGACTTGGTTGCCCGCGGCGTCGAGGATGAGAGTTTCCAGCGTCACCTTGCCTCCGTTGTCACGGCCGTTATGAATATCCGTCTTGATGTCGATGCCGGCCGACGCGTCAGAGATCTCGGGCGTCGTGACGTAGGTGCCCCACCGAATGACGTGCACTGGTGAGGTGACGGCGAGCCACACGTTGCGGTAGATGCCAGCGCCCGGGTACCAGCGGGAGGAATCCTTCTCCGGCGTCAGGCGCACGACAATGACATTCTCTGCGCCATGAAAGTTCAGGTACGGCGACAGGTAGAAACCGAAGCCGATGTAGCCATACGGGCGTCCGCCCAACTCGTTGCCGTTCAACCAGACCTTTGCGTTCGACATGGCGCCATCGAACTCGATTGAGTATCGCTTGGCACTTGCGCCCTCGGGCAGCGTAAACCGCTTGCGATACCAGCCCGTGCCGTAATACGGCAGCGCCCCTTGCGAAGGGCCGTACTCCAGAGCAAATGGACCTTCAATGGCCCAGTCGTGCGGGAGTTCAACACTCCGCCAGGCACTGTCGTTGAAGCCGGGCTTCTCGGCATCCGGGGCATCGCCCTTAAAGAATTTCCATCCCTGATTGAAGCTGACGCGGCGCTGGAAATCGGGATTCACCGGCGCGTTCTGAGCCAGCAGCCCTGTGGCAAACGACAATGCCAGCCCAAGCACCCGGATGTGGATTTGAAAGGAGTTGTTCACGGAGGTCTCAGTTTGTTCCACTCAAACACTATCAAATAGACGAATCCGAATCCGGCGAATCGTTGCCTTTTCGGCTCCCGTGCAAGTATATGCTTGCAAAAACCTTCAACATTAAAGAAAATTATTCTGGGCGTGGTGACGGCCTACGGTCAATTTTGCTCAGTGTGTGTGCGACGCAACATTGACGCAACGCTCAAGCCATTCATTCCAGAGGACGAGCAGACTGGAAGCGTTCTTGCAACAGAACTGAGTAAGCGGTGGTGTCTACCTGGGGAGTCAGTTCGAGCAGAAAGTAGTACAGGAGAAAAGCAATCATGGCCGACTTCTACCAGGATGGGGTGCTGACCACTCTTCATCGACTCAATAACAACCATGTGGACCGCCTGGAAGCGGACTTAGTGAAGTTTACGCGAAACCGGCCAATCGGGCTGGTTCTTCCCGCCTTGTACTCAGAGTTCGAAACTCTGGCCATGCAGCGAATCACACAGCAACTTAAAGAAATCCAGTACTTGGAGCGAATCGTCGTTGCGGTGGGCCGGGCAACCCAGGAACAGTTCGAGCGCGCCAAAACCTTCTTCCGGGACTACTACACGCCAGTTCGCTTGATCTGGATTGAAGGCCCTCGCATTCAGTCCCTGTTGAAGAAGCTGGAAGAACGGGGCGTTCCGGCGGGACCGGACGGCAAAGGCCGTTCCTGCTGGTTGTCCTACGGCTATTTGTTGGCATCCCGGTGCTGCGACGTGATCGCACTTCACGACTGCGACATCGTGAACTACGACCGGCAGTTGCTGGCCCGTTTGTGTTACCCAGTCGCTCACCCGCATCTCAGCTTTGAGTTCTGCAAAGGCTATTACGCTCGCGTGACGGATCGCATGCATGGCCGTGTCACCCGCTTGTTCATGACTCCGCTGGTGCGCGCATTGGAAGGGATGGCTCCCGGCAATCCATTCCTCCGTTATCTCGACAGCTTCCGGTTCCCGCTGGCGGGAGAATTCGCCATGGATATCAACCTGGCTCGAGTGATTCGCATTCCAGCCGACTGGGGACTGGAAGTTGGTGTTCTGGCGGAGATGTTTCGGAGCACGGCCGTCTCGCGCACCTGCCAGGTCGACCTTATGGATAACTACGAGCACAAGCATCAGGAACTGTCACAGGGAGAACCGTCGAAGGGCTTGGCCAAGATGACTCGCGAAATCGCAAAGTCACTCTACACAACACTCGCGGCGGAAGGCTTAGTATTCACTGCCGACCATTTCAGGAGCCTCGAGGTCCGTTACGTTCGGATGGCGCAGGACACCATCACCCGTTACTACGCCGACGCCATGCTGAATGGCTTAAAGTTCGACCGCCATTCCGAGGAACTGGCGGTTGCGACATTTGCGAAGAGTCTGCGCGAGGCGGCGAGCGAGTTTCTCGAAAACCCGACCGGGAACACGTTGATCCCGAACTGGAATCGCGTGCTGGCGGCATTCCCCGAATTCTTCGAGCTGCTGGAAGATGCGGTAGAAAAGGACTCCCGGGAACTCATCCGGGCCGTCGCCGTCTAAGGGCATCGCCCATATACCCACTGAGGAAAGCCAATGAAAACTTCCCTCTTGCCGGCCGAGGCACTCAGAGCGGTCGAATCGATTCGCCAGGCGGACATCGTCGTCGGTATCCCCAGCTACAACAACGCGCGAACCATCGGGCATGTGGTGCGCGCGGCCAACGCTGGGCTGGCGAAGTACTTTCCCGGCTATACAGCGGTCGTCGTCAACTCGGATGGCGGTTCTACCGACAACACGCGCGACGCAGTCCTCTCTGCCCAAATTGAGGACAGCCGCCTGATGCTGCTCTCCACACCAATGCCTGCTGCGCACCGGCTGTCGCTCCCGTATCATGGAATCCCCGGTAAGGGTAGTGCCTTCCGGCTCATTTTCCAATTGGCGGAACGGCTGGGCGCAAAAGCCTGCGCGGTCGTCGATTCAGACTTGCGTTCCATTACACCGGAGTGGATCGACCTGCTGGTATCTCCCTTGTTGTCGGCGAACCATGATCTCGTGACCCCCTATTACTACCGTCACAAGTACGACGGGACCATCACCAACAGCATTGTTTATCCACTCACCCGAGCCCTTTACGGGTTGAGAATCCGCCAACCTATCGGCGGCGAATTCGGTCTTTCCGCCCGCCTTGTCCGGCGCTACCTGCAGTCTGACGAGTGGGAGACAGACGTCGCCCGCTACGGAATTGACATCTGGATGACGACGACGGCGATCGCAGAAGGATTTCAGGTTGCCCAGAGCTTTCTGGGTGCGAAGCTCCACGATGCGAAGGACCCCGGTTCCGACTTGACCGCGATGCTCCATCAGGTGGTTGGCAGTGTTTTTACTCTGATGCGAAAGTATGCACTCGTGTGGAGGAACAAAGCAGGATCCCGGGACGCGGACCTGTTTGGATTCCGGTTCGACGTGGGATTGGACCCGGTCACGGTCAATGTCGATCGAATGATCCACGCTTTTCGCTTTGGTTGCGAACAACTCGGCGAAGTTTGGGCGGCGGTGTTTCAAGCAGGCACCCTGCACAACCTTCAAACACTGGGCAACGCAGCCGAGCACTCGCCAGAGAGATTCCACCTCGATGACGAGCTATGGGCCAAGGTTGTGCTCGATTTTGCCGTTGCCTTCAATAAGGGTCGTCTTCCCGCCGGTCAATTGTTGAGTTCGCTGACTCCGTTGTACCTGGGGCGCGTGGCATCGTTTGTCCTGGAAACAGAGAATCTCAACGCACTGGAAGTGGAAGAGAAAATCGAGCGTCTGTGTCTAACCTTCGAGAGTCTAAAGCCGTATCTGATTGAGCGCTGGAACACCGGAAACGCTGGTCAGGAACGGCCGAGCCGGAAACTGCAAGACGCCCACCCCGTCGAGACGAGAGAAGCAAGCCTGGAGGTATGAACATGCTCAACACACTGCGGCAGATCATCGAGGGTACGGTTGATCGCCTTTACTACTACGTCACGAATTTCGCTCCTCCCTTTCTGGCTGCACTCTTCGTGATCTTGCTCTCCTGGGCGGCGGCCCTGGCCGTCCGATGGCTCATCTACAAGATCTTCAAAGGTACGGCGATTGATAAGTTCCTGCGGCAAAGCGGGGTAGCGTTCATGCTCGACAGGTCAGGCCGGCTGCGCGCCACTCGCATCGGCGCCGAGACGGCGTATTGGGCGCTGCTGCTGGGCGGAGTGATGCTCGGCCTCAGCATCTTCGACACGAATCTCACTACGCAGGTGATCAACAAAGTGGTGTTCCTGCTTCCGAAGCTGGTAACTGCCGGCCTCATACTGCTGGCCGGCGCGTGGCTGAGCCTTTACCTCAGCCGCAGTCTGCTGGTCTGGGCGGTGAACGAGGACCTACCGTCGCCGCGGCGTCTGGCGACGGGCCTGCGAGTCATCATTATGTTCGTTTCGGTGGTGGTCGCGGCTGATCAACTTGATTTCGCGAAAGCCGTCTTCCTTGCGGCATTCATCATTCTGGTCGGCGGAGCGGTTCTCACCGCGAGCCTCGCTATCGGTATCGGGGCCAGCGGCAGTACGCGAGTCTTCATCGAGCGGAAGCGCCAGCAGAGCAGCGAGGCGCATGAACGGTCACTCTGGAGTCATCTCTGAACAGGCCGCGCCGAGGAAGATTCGACCGTTTGGATAGCGCGCTTCGAAATCACATCCAGGACTGCGCGGTTCCAACCTTCCGGGCCGGGGGCGGCGGTTATCTGAGCTCGCGGAACCAGCCTGCTTAGTTCTTGCGACTGCGGAGATCGGATCAAGATAGGGATCGAGACGTTCTCAAGCAAAGGCAGATCGTTGAAGCTATCCCCCAAGCCGACTGTCGTCAGTGGGCCGTAGGCGTCCTCGTACGATTGTTCGAGCGTCGCCGTTGCGAAGCCTTTGTCGTTGGCTCCGGTGATATGGAGGAAACGGCTCCCGGAAACGCAATGCAGCCCCTCCTCGTGAACTGCCTGAAGCAATCTGCTGGCGCGGTCAGGATCTAATACGACGAATGGCTCATCGAACTCCCTCATCCGGGCCAGTCGTGCCTGTTCAAGGGGCAGTTTCGTCTCGGCGGCGACCTGTTCCGCCGTCATCTGAAAGAAACCGCGAACCCGGCAGCGGGATTTGTCTGAGGCCCGTTTCAACGCCGCCACTAAGTCCAAATACGGAGTTCCCCACTCGACTACATCGCACCCGTCGAACGGCCGGCTGTCAGGAACCCTGGACGGGAAGTAGCCTTGGGGGATAACAAGCGCGGCGCCGTTCTCGATGATGTAGGGATGGGAATTGCCGGTCGCCCGGCGCCAGAACTCGACTTCGGCGCGGGTCTTGCTAGTGACGAACACCCACGGGATGCCCTCGGCTCGGAGCCTGTCGATGGCGGGGCGCGCGGCCCCCCATGAATAGCTATCGCTATCCAGAAACGTGCCGTCGAGATCGGTGAATAACAGGATCATCCGTGCTGCCTGCTCTGAAGACGCAGATGCTGCATAAAATGCTACGGGGAGACTCCGCGGGAAGGCCGCCGATCAGGGTCCGTCCCCATTGTTTTGTTTAATTGTTTATTTGGCCAGCATCGCGAAGGCGAACAGCGTATCGCCCGCGCCGACAACCAGATATTGCGTTCCGTCCAGTTGGTAAGTCATCGGGCCGTTACTCATGGCGGTACCAAGATTGGCATGCCACAAAGGCTGCCCGTTGGTGGCATTCAACGCCACCAGATTATTCGACGGATCCCCGGCAAAAACCAGATTCCCCGCGGTGGTCAGGACGCCGGAGCGCGGGCCTCCCATTCCTTCCCACTTGTGATCCCACTTGATCTTGCCGGTTTTGTAGTCGATCGCTTCGAGAACCGATTGGGACCAGCCACCGCGATCGTTGCCGCCCCAACCTTCGGGCTTCTCGTCGTCGTCGAAGACGTAATAGACACTGTATGCGTTCGTGGCGTTGATGTAGAATAGCCCGGTTTCAGGGCTAAAGCTGGGAGGAGGCCAGTTGGCGGCGCCGCCCTGATTCGGCGAAACCAGAGCGCCGTCCAGTTGCGGCATTTTTGCAGGATTCGGAATAGGCTGGCCTTTGGTATCTATCCCCTTTGCCCAGTTGGCCTTGGCAAACTTCGTGGTGACGATGTTCTTGCCATTCGTCCGGTCCAGTACAAAGAAGTATCCGTTACGGCTGGCTTGCGCGACTAACCTCCGATGCTGGCCGTCGATCTCGCCGTCAAACAGCACGGGAGTCTGGATGGCGTCCCAGTCATGTGTGTCGTGCGGCGACGACTGAAAATACCAAGCCAGCTTGCCTGTATCCGGGTTCACCGCAACAATCGACTCGGTGAACAGGTTGTCTCCGGGACGGCCCTTACCCGAAATCACGGGCTGCGGGTTGCCGGTGCCGAAGTAAATCAGGTTGAGCTCCGGATCGTACGTCACGGTGCCCCACGTCATGCCGCCGCCGTGCAACATGGCTTCCTTATCCGGCCAGCTGGCGGCTTCTGGATCGCCTGGTTGCGGATGTGCGTACCAGCGCCATTGCAGTTCCCCGGTCTCGGGGTCATGCGATTCCAGGTAGCCGGGGATATCGAGGTCGTCCCCGCTCACGCCGACCAGAACGTGATTCTTCACGATGATCGGAGCGGTTGAGCCGAAGTACATCTGATCGAGATCGCAGATCGACTTATGCCAGCGCTCCTTGCCGTCCTTCAGGTTTAGCGACACGAGATTGCAATCGGGCGTTTCGAAGTACAGCCAGTTCCCATAGATGCCGACCCCGCGGTTTCCAATGTGAATGCCGCCTTTCGATTCCCAGGCATAATGCCAGATCTCGCGACCCGTTCGTGCATCCAGTGCCCAGACATGATCGGGAACACTGAAGTACATCACGCCGTCGACAACCAGAGGCGTCGACTTAACCGCTGTGCCGAATATCCCGCTGCTGCTGACATTGAGCCGGTAGACCCACGCCAAACTCAAAGACGTTACATTCGACGCGTTGATCTTCGAAAGTGGGCTAAAGCGGCGTCCCGAATAGTCGCCGCTGTAGATCGGCCAAGTATCGGTAGGCAGTTGGTGCAGCTTCTCTGGATTCAAGCTCTGACCGGACAGCGAAGCGCCAAGCAGGAGCAGGGTAATGTAAGTTCGGAGCGCGGTCATTGCAAGGTCTCCAGATACGCCACGATATCGTGCATATTCTTGTCCGTATAGACGTCGAGAAGCTCAACATGCACCGCGTAGGGATCGTGCTTCTGCACTTTCAGATCCGGCGTGCGAGTCCAGGCGTGATACTCGCCGGTCGCATCTCGTAGTGCGACGTTGAAGTCATCCAACTGCACAAGTGTTCCGGTCATCGACGGTCCAGTCGAAGGGGTGACTGTCACCATGACAGGCTTCTGGGGCGAAGGGTTCCTCGCGGCGCGACGGCCTAAGCCGAAGGATTGGGGAAACAGAAACTTCGACTGCAGCGTGGGTGGGTCATACTTCTTGGCAATGCCAGCCAGGTCTCCGGTGGGCGAATGGCAGGTATTGCACTTTCCGGCGCCGTTAAAGAAGGCTTCTCCAGCCTTCGGGTCCCCGGTCAGAACATTCTGGATCTTCGAATAGGGTCCACTTCGAAGTGTGTCCTCCACTTTTTCGTGCAGGAAGTGAGACAGATCGACAATCTGTGCTTCGGTCAGGCTGGCGCTGGAGGCGCCGCTCTGGGTCGGATGCCCGGCTTTCAAGAACGGCCCTAGCGTGCTTCCATAGCGATCGTGCAGGACGATTAGCGAGCG
>JBAUOG010000203.1:0-3226 GCA_049579625.1 Bryobacteraceae bacterium | reverse complement strand
GGCTCGCTGTGTCCACGCGGCGACGGGCTTCGGTGACGCGATACGGAGATGTGTGCGCGCCTTGGGACACAGGTGCCTGTCCCCGGTCGGCATCCGTTTTCATCATTGCGGGTGTGTGCACTCCGGCGCTCATGCTGGCCTGTGACCCACTGTGTGTCGGGTCACAGATTGTTTCAACCCGGCTTCAGCCGGTGGCTTGGCTGAGATCTGTGCTGAAGCTTTCACACAGTTCTCTCACCCGCGGTTCTGTGCGGGAGTCAGGGACGCCGGGCCGTGACTCAGTTCGTCACGTCGCTGGTACGGCTTTCACCGCGCAGAGGCAGATACACTTTCTCCCATTGCTTGTGTGCGGGGCTGTCGCCGTAAGCATCGAAAGCGGCCTTGCTTTCGAACTCCATCACAATCGCATCCGTGTAGCCGGTACCTTGCACTTTCAGGGGCTTCATCCAAAGGCTCTTAATTCCGTTGTAATTTCGAGCCATCTCTTCGGTGGCTTTGAATACAGATGCCTTTTGATCGGCGGTGACGCCGTCCTTCCACTGAATTGTGATGACGTGAATCACAGTCGATGGAAGCGAAACGCTTCCGGCGGCGCCATTGGACGCATGTACGACTGGCAGCAACCGGCTGCTGTGTTGGGCAACCAAGCCGCCAACGAGAAGCAGCGCGGCAAACGTTACGGCGAGTTTCGTGTCAAGTTTCTTCATAAAGACCTCCCAGGTCATGGCAGACAGGGCCGTCTGCGATTGTCACACAGTCGGGATGCGGTGGACTAGTCAACCGGCAGAGGGTTTTGATCCAAAGACACCACAGCCGGCGAAACGCGCAGGCCACACCATTGCTCGGCGATGACGATGGAGTTAGCGGGGTTCTCCGGAACATATTTCAGATTCACTGCGCCAATGAGCCGGTGCTCCTCGGCGGGAAGAAGGTGCCGGAGTTGACTGATTTCCTGAGCGGCATCGTACTCGATCCCCCGAACTTTGTAGGTGTAAAAAACCGTGTTCTCGTGAAGTTCCTGCACGATGCCGTCAGCTACTCGCCCGGTCTGACTGACCAATTGCCGGCGTAGTCTTTCCAGTTCCTCAGGAGACTTACGCTGCCTCAATCGAAGCGCGACGAAGACGGTCCCAATGCCAACAACAATTGCTGCTGCAATGCCGATCTGAATGCTCCGGTCGAGGAGCGCGTCAAGAAGCCCGTGAACCATGGTGTAAGACCGTTGCTTCTAGCGGAGAGCAAAATCGCAGCGCCCGGCACGGCAAAAGGGCGCGGTTTCTAAGGAGATTTCTGCCGCGGCGCGCCAGGAGATGCAAAGGATTCTTCAAATGCTTGTCAAACTGATGGTAGCAAAGCGTGTCGTAACAACGGCTCTGAAGACAGCCGAGCTTGCTCGAGGCACCCCCTATGGGGCTGTAATCTCCGCGACCGACGACCGCTCGCTTTGATTATTCTTCAGGTCGGCTGCACTCACTGCGTACCGGTAGTGCACACCCGGCTTGATGTCGTGGTCGCTGTAGGCGGGGGTCGTCTGGAGATTACCGACGCGCTGAAACGGCCCACTGTCGACGGAGCGATACACATAGTAGCCCTTCAAATCGGCGTCCGGGCTGCGCTCCCACGTGACTTCCAGCGAACTGGAACCGGCTAAGACTGTAATGCTGGCGGGCACGGCGGGTGGAAACGTATCTTTCTCGTTGATGTGAAACGCGGGAGAGGCCTCGCTCTCAGCGATGGAAACAGGAGTTTCCTCGATTGCTACCACGGAGTATTCGTAGTCAGTCTCAAACTGAGCGGTCTGGTCGAGATACGGCGGAGCGTCAGCCGTGCCAAGCAGGACCGGCGCCGTTTGGGTTGCTGGCGCCCGGCGGTAGATACGCCACTTCAAGTGATCGCGTTGCGGAGTCCAGGAAACGAGGTAGCCCTTGCCCGTGGCGGTGACCTCGATCTTCGGCGGGTCCAGAGGAGGCACGATCTGGAGATGGACAAAATTCGAAAAAGGCGACCAGCGGTTCCGACGCGCGGAAGTACGGATGGCAATCGCTATTTGCTGGTCAACGTACGGACCAGCCTCAATCTGATGGGAAATGGCGCTGGTTTGATCCTCTCCCGACACATCGATCTCGACGGGCTTCATCTTGGCAAACCAAGCGTCTGTCGAAAACGGCGTTACATCGGGGCCGATCTCGACCTGGACCGCCTCAAACTTGGCAATCAGGTCCCCTTCCGTGGTTGCTTTGGGGAGAGTGAACTGCAGGAAGATCTTGTTGCCTCGCTGGACGGCCGTCAAATCTGCAACATTCGTTGGAATGCGGCGGGCAGGAGGCATCGTGTCGCCGATGTATCCGCAAGACGCAGCGCCCAGTGCGACGGCGACAGAGAACAATGGCCAGAAAAGCGCTACGGTGGTCAACCGACAACGCATTACAGAATATACCTGCTCAGGTCCTGGTCCTTAACGATCTCGGAGAGCTGCTTGCGCACATAGATTGCGTCAATCCGAATGTTCTTCTTCTTGAGGTCGGGCCCATCGAAGGAGATGTCTTCCAGCAGTTTCTCCATGATGGTATGCAAACGGCGCGCTCCGATGTTTTCCATGGATGTATTGACCTGGGCGGCAATCTTGGCCACTTCAATCAGGGCGTCGTCCGTAAATGTAAGCCGGATACCCTCCGTCTCCAGCAGCGCAGCATATTGCTTTACCAGCGCCGATTTCGGCTCTTTGAGAATTCGAATGAAGTCTTCTTCCGTGAGCGACTTTAATTCGACGCGGATGGGGAAGCGACCTTGCAACTCAGGGATCAGATCGCTGGGCTTCGATACGTGAAAGGCTCCGGCAGCGATGAAGAGAATGTGGTCGGTACGAACGAAGCCGTAGCGCGTGTTGACAGTGGTCCCCTCGACAATCGGCAGGATATCGCGCTGCACACCTTCGCGGCTGACATCCGGCCCGTGACCACCCTCGCGTCCGGCGATTTTGTCGATCTCGTCGAGGAAGATGATGCCCGAGTTCTCCACGCGCTCCACCGCGATGCGGGTGACCTGGTCCATGTCGATCAGGCGCTGCTCCTCTTCCTGAATGAGATACTCGAAGGCCTCGCTGACCTTCATCTTCCGCTTCTTGGTGCGCTGGCCGAAGATATTGGGCAGCATGTCCTTGATGTTGACATCCATCTCCTCGACGCCCTGGTTGGAAATGATTTCGAATGCTGGGAACGATTTTTCG
>JBAUOG010000202.1:0-2475 GCA_049579625.1 Bryobacteraceae bacterium | reverse complement strand
TGGGCGAGGTTTTAGGAGAGACGCCGACGGCCTGGCAGAAACAGTTTTTGCGCGCGGCACGAGGAGCTTCCGTTCTCGTGTTGACAGCGCGGCAGGTTGGCAAAACGACGGCAGCCGCCTGGGCAATGGCGCACACTGCTCTGTTTGAACCTAAATCGCTGTCTGTGGTCGCGTGTCCCGCCCACCGGCAAAGTGCCGAAGCCGTCCGCAAAGTCCGCGATGTTCTTCAAAGGTGCGGCGCCAAGATTCTAACAGATAATGTGTACGGGCTCGAACTGGCGAATGGATCGCGTGTGCTGGCGCTGCCGGGCAGCGATGATTCGATTCGTGGATTGACCGTGGATGGTTGGATTATTGCCGATGAAGCCGCGCGCCTGACGCCGGAGCTTATGTCAGCTTTACGCCCAATGCGGGCCCGGCGGCCAAATGCACGACTGGCCTTGTTATCGACCGCGTGGAGCCGCACCGACCCGTTCTGGTCGGCTTGGGAGAGCGGCGGCGAGTGGTTGCGTATCAAAGCGACTGTCGATGAAGACCCTGCATTGTTCCCGGCAAAGTTTCTAGAGGATGAAAGGGCCAATCTTGGCGAAGAGGGGTACAAGCGCGAATACCTCGGAATCCCGTCTGGCGGCCAAGTTAGTCCGTTCACATGGGAAATGTACCAAACCGCAACGCAACCTGCGCGGCGTGAGATTTTCGAGTTTCCGAAGCCGGTCATTATTGCCCATGACGTTGGACGCAGCCGCGACCGGTCAACCGCGGTTTGCGGCGGAACTGGCCCGCTCGCACCGGACCTTATAGCAATCGGAAAAGTCGAGGAGTTGCCGTTGCACCTTTCTGGCCACGCCCGCGCTGACGCGCTCTCGCTCATAGATCGGCAGTTTAACTCCAAAGCACTCATTGTCGCCGATCTGAGCACCGATGAAACTTATGGTGAGGTGCTGTTCGAGAGACTTGGGTCGCGCTTGATTGGCCTGCACATCACTCGCAATGGTGATGGCATGAGTTTCGAGCCGCGACAGGTGAAGGGCGGTCAGTTCTTGGTCTACACGATTGGTCGAACCTTCTTGTTCGATCTGTTGCATCGCGAGATGCAAAACAACAAGGTTCGAATCCTGGATGGAGCAAATAGTCGCCGCGCTTTTGAGCAATTGACGACACTAGAAGTTGAAATTCGGCAGAGCGGAATAATTTATAACTGTCCGTCAGGGCGACACGACGACCTCGCTATTTCATGCGCCATGTTGGTATGGGCCGCACAGCATCCGCATCTTGCCTGGTGGTGTCGGACGTTGGAGCCGCGGTCACGTTTAGCCAAACGGCCAGCGCCGAGCGCGGCCGGCTGGACGTGATTTGAAGCTGAGGAGATGGTCCTCAAGGTTGCGGGCAGAGGACCTGCGTCTATTCGGATTGCCTTGGCTGTTTACGACTGCGCAGCCGCACGCCCGGGCCGCCGCCGTTCTCGTCGATGAACTCGACGCCAGCGGCCTCAAATGCTCGCCTAATAACGTCGAGTGTCGCCGGCCTGGACTGGCTACTTGCAGCCTCCAACTGATGGACGGTCACGACGCCGACTCGGGCTTTTTTCGCGAGCTCATTTTGGCTCCACGCTAGAAGGCCACGGGCTGCCCTGCACTGTTCGGGAGTAAGCATGAAGCCTTTTTGCCTTAGGGCGATGATTCCCACAATTTCGTAGAAAATCTATTGACATTCCGATACATAGATTTTATATGTATACATAACTTATCTATGTACAGGCCGAGAGTTATGAACCTCGAAATCGTCGCCGCCGACCGCGACCGCATCGGCGTCCCCGATCCCCAAATCCTCGAGCCGCCGCTGCGGTTGAGGGGCGCGACCGCTGCCCGACGCGGCGGAGGGAGAGCCACCTCGAGCTGATGGAGTACGCTATGAATCTCGAATTCGCCGCCACCACCTATCGCGCCATCCGCGACCGCATCCGGGCGCAAGACCCCAAGATCGACGAGCAGACGCTGGCCGATACGGTCGAGGGGCTCACCGATGTGCATGAGATCCTGGGAGCAATAGTCCGAGCGGCGCTGGCCGACGAGGCCATGGCCACGGGGCTCAAATGCCGCATCGCCGACATGGAGGACCGGCTAGGGAGGCTGCAGGACCGGGCCGCCAAACGGCGCCAGATCGTCAAAGACGCGATGATCGAACTGGATCTGAAGAAGATAGCCGCCCCTGACTTTACCGCGTCTATTCGGCCCGGAATGCCCTCTCTAGTGGTCCTCAACGAGGACGCCGTGCCCAAGACCTATTGGGAGCCGGGCGAGCCCAGGCTGAGGCGCCAGGTGCTGGCCCATGATCTCAAAGGCGGTGCCGCGGTTGAAGGCGCCACCCTGTCCAATCCTGAACCGGTTTTGAGTGTGAGGACGCGCTAATGGCCTTCTCAGCAAAACAGGTGAAGGCGCTGCGCCGCAGCCCCGATCACAGCCACATCCGCACGCG
>JBAUOG010000201.1:0-2217 GCA_049579625.1 Bryobacteraceae bacterium | reverse complement strand
CTGCGACGTGCGCGCCTTGTTCGAGTTTTTCCTTGACGCCTTCCAATGCCGGAATCCATTCCGACACCAGATGCGTCGCGTAGCCGGGGCGGAAAAATCTCTCCGTGTGTCAACGCCGAACTAAATTGTCACTTTTTCGCCGATGCAGATGTCCCTCGTTTAACGAACTCTTTTTTATCGCGCCCGACACGATCGTTGGTTGCGCCAGGAAGTTACGTGGTGCCTTCGCTGGACGATTTAGCTGAATCGCGGGCGGGCGCGGCGGTATTCTCCGGAGCCTGCTGACTTAGCAGCCCGGCGCGACGCTTCTCCTTAAGCCGGAAGCTTTCGCCTTTGATATTGATTGTGCTGGAATGGTGGAGCAGGCGGTCGAGGATGGCGGTGGCCAGCACCTGATCGCCGAACACTTCACCCCAATCGATGAAACTCTTGTTCGAAGTGATGATGAGGCTGGCACGCTCATAGCGGCGCGCCACCAGCCGGAAGAAGAGATTGGCCTCTTCGCGGCTCATCGGCAGATAGCCCAACTCGTCGACCACTAGAACCTTGGGCGTGATCCATTGCGCGAGTTGCCATTCCAGCCGATTCTCGGCCTGGGCCCGGCGCAGTCGGGTAATCAACGTTTCGAGCGTGAGGAAGAGGACGCGATGGCCGGCCTCGATCGCCTTGATCCCGAGCGCCACCGCCAACATGGTTTTGCCGGTGCCGGGCGGCCCGAGCAGGATTAAGTTCTCGGCCCGTTCGACGAACGCGAGCCCCGCCAGTTCGCGGATTAGCTTGCGGTCGATCGCAGGCTGAAAGCTGAAGTCGAACTGCTCGAGCGTCTTAACGTAGGGAAACCGTGCCAGCCGCAGCCCGCGTTCCACGCCCTTGAGCCGGCGCGCCTGCCACTCGGTCATCAGCGCCTGGTTCAAGAACTCCTGGTAGTTGAGCTCGCGTTTGGCCGCCTGCTCGCACAAGGTATGCAGCTGGGCCGGCAGATGTTCGAACTTGAGTTTGGTGCACAGCTCAGTCAGCTCCATTGCGCCACCTCCTCGTACACCGCGAGTTCGCGTCGTTCGACCGTCAAGGCCTGCTCCCACAATATGCGATGATGCTCAGGCGCCAGCACCCAGCCGTCGGCGGCGGACTTGAGCCGATGCCGCGCGACCAATTGGCCTTCGCCATTATAAACCGCCACTCCACCGTCGAGTCCGATGCGCACTTCGACCAGCGCTCCGCACAGTTCGCCCGGCACGCTGTAGCGGTTGCCGCGCACCTCGATGTAGCCGTCCCATGCTACTACCCGGCGTTCGCGATAAGCCGTATCGAAGCGCAGGGCGGGCAACGCCTGCAGATGCGGCCACTCGCGCACGAAACGCTCGGCGACCACTTCCTTGACCGTTCCGTGCAGCCGCTGATCAGCTTCCTCGCGCAGCCATTGCTCGGCCAGTTGATTGAGATGCGTCAGGTTTTCGAACTCTCGATAACGCACGAAAAAGTTCTCTTTGATGTAGCGCACCATGCGCTCGTCCTTGCCCTTGGTGCGGGCGCGCCGTGGCCGGCAAGCGCGCGGCTGAAAGCCGTAGTGGGCGGCCACCTCTAGAAAGCGCGGATTGTATTCCACCGCGGCGCCGATCCGATGGCTGATCACTTCGGTCTTCTGATTATCGACCAGGACCTCACCGGTTACCCCGCCGAAGTATTCAAAACTCTGGATCAGGCTTTCGTAGGTGTGTTCGGCGTCCTCGCAGACCATCGCCACGAAATGAAAGCGGCGCGAGTAGCCCAGGGTGTTGACCGCGAAATGCACTTCCTGTGCGCGGCCAGCCAGCAGCGTGCGGTATTTAGCCCAGTCGTTTTGCAACTGCTCACCGGGCGCGGTCTCGAAGCGCACCGTCGCCCGCGCCTGGCGCAACGGTCGCTTGGGCCGGATGTAATCGCGCAGGATGCTCGCCTGCCCGCGGTAACCTTGCTCCTCGATCTCGCGCAGAATTACCGCCGCGTTCCATACTCCCGCTGCCAGCAGCCGATCGATCACCGGTTTGTACCGATCCAGCTTGCTCTTGCGGGCCGCGGGCCGCTGACCCGGCGGCGAACCGCCTCGTTTCAGTGCCCGGCTCACCGTCCGCGGGTGAACTCCCAACTCTGCTGCAACGTCCTTGACGTAGACCCCTTGCCGGATCCGTTCCTGTATCATTAGCCAGTCCCTCCGCCTCAGCACCGCCTACCTCCGAG
>JBAUOG010000200.1:0-9543 GCA_049579625.1 Bryobacteraceae bacterium | reverse complement strand
AGGGTGTGCACTCCGGCGCTCATGCTGAGATCTGTGCTGGAGCTTTCAGACCGACGCAATCACTGACAGGCGATACTGGGCGTATGTCCGAAGCACCGGCAAAGTGTGCCGTTCGCGTCAGCAATCTGCGGAAGGAATACAAAGACGTCGTTGCGGTCGACGGCATTGATCTCCAGGTAAGGCAGGGCGAGTGTTTTGGGCTGCTGGGACCAAATGGAGCCGGCAAGACCACCACAGTCGAGATCTGCGAAGGGTTGACGCAACCCGATTCCGGCAGTGTGGAGATACTGGGGCTCGATTGGAAGACTAACGCTCAGCAACTACGACAGCGGCTCGGCATCCAGCTGCAAGAAACGCAGCTGGCGGATAAGCTGACGGTACTAGAGACGCTCCGCCTGTTTCGCAGCTTCTACGATCAAGGACCGGAGACCCGCGAAGTCATCGCGCTGGTGCAGCTCGAGGAGAAGCAGAACTCGCGGGTGGGGGGACTCTCGGGAGGGCAGAAGCAGCGACTGGCGCTGGCCTGTGCGCTGGTTGGCGACCCCGATCTACTCTTTCTCGATGAACCGACTACCGGGCTCGATCCGCAGGCGCGCCGGCAACTGTGGGAGTTGATTGAACAGTTCCGGCTGGCCGGCCGAACCATTGTGCTGACAACGCACTACATGGATGAGGCGGAGCGGCTCTGTGACAACGTGGCCATCATGGACCATGGCAAGATCATCGCCCTGGGCACACCGCGCGAACTGATCGCCTCGATCGGCGTGGAACACCTGGTGGAGTTCTCCACCAGCTGCGCGTCGAAGAAACTCGAACTCTCCAGTCTTAGCCGCATTCAAGGCGTCCGGGACGTGCAGAGCCAGAACGGGAGTGTCCAATTGCAGGTTACCGAGCTTCATCTGGCGGTGCCCGGACTGCTGGACGAACTCCGCCACCAGGATCTGTCGCTCACCGAACTTCGCACCCGTTCTGCGACCTTAGAGGATGTCTTCGTGGCACTCACCGGGAGGCACTTACGAGATGAATGAGATCACCGCAATCCCAGGAACGAGCCCGGTAGAGGCGGTCAGCAAGCCGCCGAAGGCACGTGTACTCGCCGATCACCCCTTGGTGCAATTGACGCTGGTGCGGTTTTTGGAATTCCTGCGCGAACCGGAAGCGCTGTTTTGGGTGTTTATCTTCCCGATTATTCTGGCGGCCGGGCTGGGCCTGGCGTTCCGCAATCAGCCTCCCAGTGTGCTGAAGATTGCCGTGGTCTCGCCGGAACTCGCCAAGTCGATTCGTCAGGAGAAGTTGCTTGACGTGCAGCAGATGACAGCAGCGGAGGCCGAGGAGGCGCTCCGCACCGGGAGAGTGGCATTGGTGGCCGAGCCGGGACAGACGGGCGCCGTGGAGTATCGCTACGACGACACGAACCCCGAGGGGCGGAGCGCGCGCACGCTGGCCAATCAAGCCGTACAGCGCGCAGCCGGCCGGGTGGACCCAGTGAGCGCGTCCGACCGCCTCATGCGCGAGCCGGGCTCCCGATACATCGATTTCCTGGTGCCCGGATTGCTAGGCATGAACTTGATGGGCAGCGCAATTTGGGGTATGGGATTTGCCATCGTCGACGCGCGGCGAAAGAAGCTCATGAAGCGCCTGATAGCCACTCCGATGCCGCGGCCGTATTACTTGCTGTCGTTTGGACTCTCGAGGATGGTTCTGCTGGTGCTCGAAGTTGGTTTGCTGGTGGGATTCGGGATGTTGGTGTTTAAGGTGCCGGTTCGCGGCTCGTGGCTCGAACTAATCGTGCTGTGCGTGCTAGGTTCGCTGTCGTTCAGCGCCTTAGGGCTGCTCATCGCGTCGCGCGCCAAAACTATTGAGGCCGCTTCCGGTCTGATGAACCTGGTGATGATGCCGATGTGGATTCTCTCGGGCGTTTTCTTTTCGGCGCAACGGTTTCCCGATTTCATGCAGCCCCTGATCAAAGCCCTTCCTTTGACGGCATTGATTAACGCATTGCGAGCGAATATGCTGCAAGGCGCGGGGCTCGCACAGCTGGTCCCTGAGACAACCATCCTGGGAGCGTGGTTGGCGGTTTGCTTCGTGCTGGCGTTGCGGTTGTTCCGCTGGAAATAGGGGAGCGTCGGTTTTTACGGGCGGGCGAAGGTGTCTGCGTCTTCCGTCGCGCTCGGGTGAAGACAGGGCCAGTCTTTCTCGATGAGAATCGACAAGCCCTGGAACTCGGCGTCTATTCCGACTTCCTCTGTGGTGGCCCAGGCGCGACATAGTTCCTGCGGAACGGCGACGGAGAGATGGCCATCGACGAACGAGGCCGAGACTGCTTCAGCATCGCTCGCGGACTCAAGAGAAAAGACGAAAGGCGTTTGCGGGAACTGCACGGTTTCCTGGACTCGACCGGACTGCTGAAGCCGGTCGACCTCACTCCGGGTAAGACGCAGCCGAATCGAGTTGTGCCGTAGTCGAAGTTTCATACAGGATCCGCCAATTTCCAGCATATACATTGAAGCGGCGGTCGCGGACGAAGCCCAGCAGCGTAAGGTCGTACTCGCGGGCCAGGTCCACGGCTAGGCTGGATGGCGCGCCCACCGCCGCCACAATCGGTATACCCGCCGTCAGCGCCTTCTGCATCAGCTCGAAGCTGGCGCGGCCACTCAAGAACAGTAGTTTGTCGTGCAAGGGGACCATTTGCTTTTGGAGTTGGTGACCGATGAGCTTGTCAACCGCGTTGTGCCGTCCCACGTCTTCCCGCAAGAGCAGGAGCTGACCCGCGGCATCAAAGAGGCACGCCGCATGCAGCCCGCCGGTTTGCTCGAAAACAGACTGCGAGCGGCGGGCAATCTGAGGCAGGTCGTGGATGACAGATGCAGCTAACACCGGCGCGTTGCGGGGTGGGAGATTGCCCGCCTGCGAGGATAGCGCCTCGAGCGAGGTCTTACCACATACCCCACAACTCGAAGTTGTGTAGAAATGGCGTTCGAGGCGTCCGAGGTCGAGCTGCACATCAGGCCTCAGGTCCAACCGAACCACATTGCCATCCGGACGCCCGACTTGCTGAATGGCCGCGATGTCGTTGTAGGAGCGGATGATGCCCTCGGAGAACAGAAAACCAGCGGCCAGATCGAAATCCTGCCCAGGCGTTCGCATTGTGACCGACAGACTGGTGGTGATCCATCGGCCGGACGCTTGATGCCCTATGCGAATTTCGAGCGGTTCTTCCACCGCAACCGCATCGGGTCCCGCAGCAGAGGGCTGACCGTCCTTCACGGGAATGATGTCCCGTCCGACGAATGAACTAGGATGTCGAGATAGGGGGGGCTGTGAATCGCTCATGAGGGATAGATCACATAGCCATGATAAGTTTCGCTGCCTTCGAGTGGCTTGGTCTTCCGGCCTTAAGGTGATGTCGCCGGGAGCCCTCCTGGGGCCTATGCCAATTTGACACACCCAGTAATGTGTGATGACATGAAATGGTTGGATCAATCGGCCCACATTCCCGGTCATGATTCGTGGCTGGGTTGAAAGAAGGCCGATGATTCCAGCAGGCGGCAAGTCTTGGCAGGATTTGCCAGCATTTAAGGGGCGCCTAATCCAGGAGGAAAGTAGAATGTCGAAGCGGTTGCAAGCATGCTTTCTCGTTTTGTTCGTGGCGGCCTTGAATGCACTTGGCGCTGAGGGTACGTCCACCGCGCCCGATCAGAGCGGCGGTGCCGCAGGAGGCCAGGAGGCCGGCAAGGTCACCAGAGAAGTGCCCAAAGGCACTGTCGAGCGCCAAGGCAAAGATTCGCCGTTGGTCACGAACGATCCGGTCGACTGGAACGATGTCGTTCGCACACAGGAAAAGGGACGACTACAGATCACATTGACGGACGGCTCGATGCTGAGCGTCGGCAGCCGATCAGAAATGAAGATTGTCAAGCACGATGCGGATGCGCAACAGACGGACATCGATTTAACGACGGGTACGGTGCGGGTTGACGTCAAGAAGATCACCAAAGATGGCGGCCACTTCAACGTCCATACGAAAACGGCCGTCATCGGCGTTACCGGTTAGTATCCCCTTCACATTGCCGGGGTATATAAAATCAAGGTTGACATTCTGAGCCAAGCTGTGGTTGCATAAGGAGTTCAGTATCAATCGGCTTAGTGCACGGAAAGATTCATTTCGCGGCCCCAAAGCAGCGCGGGGGGGGGGTCTTTCTTATGGGTGGTGGGAATTCCGATCGAAGTGTCAAATTTAGGAGGAAACTAGAGTGCCAAAGCGTTTGCAATTATGCTTCCTGGCTGTGTTCGTGGCTGCACTGAACGCACATAGCGCGGTGAACCCTGATGCCCCGATCCTCGGGGCGCTGGGCGATACGAAGGGGTTGGTAACGGTTGGAGGCGTTCGCGTCTCAAACGGAGCCACGTTAGCCCCGGGGAGCCTGGTGTCCACCGGCGCCGATTCGGCAGCCAGGTTGGTTGTGCGTGGGTCCGAGTTTACGATGCACGCAAACACTCAGGTCTCAATGCCCGAGTCGTCTCAGGGCATCAACTTGCACGGGGGGACGTTGCTGGTCAAAGAGCAGCCGTCAGGCGACGTTCGAGTCGCATTTCCGGGCGCCTTTGTTGTCATTAAGGGTGAGAGCGGGTCAGGCGCGCTAGCCGAAGTGGCGACGGTTGGCACCACCTCGAAAATCACCGTGGAACACGGGCTCGCAGAAATCCATGCCGCTGGCGCACCGATGCTTCTGCACGCTGGCCAGTGGGCCCGTCTTGAAGCCGTCGGAAGTATGCCACATGCGGGAGACCAAAGTGGAGCTCAGACGGGCGGCGGACCGGAAGCGGGCAAGGTCACCAGAGAAGTTCCCCATGGGACCGTTGACCGCCAAGGCAAAACCGTGCCACTGCTCGTGAATGACCCGGTTGACTGGAATGACGACGTTAAAACACAAGAAAAGGGTCGTCTTCAGATAACGCTGACCGATGGCTCCGTGCTCAGTGTCGGTAGCCGATCGGAGATGAAGATTGTCAAACATGATCCGCAGACACAGCAGACAGACATCGAACTGACATCCGGTACTGTGAAAGCCGACGTGAAGAAGATCACCCAGGCCAACGGCCATTTCGAAGTCCACACGAAAACCGCGGTAATCGGCGTTGTGGGAACCACCTTCCTGGTTAAGTCGGATTCGAAGGGGACCACGGTGTGCAACACGACGCCTAACAGCGACGGCAGCACCGCTGAAGTAACGGTGACAGACGCCAGTGGACAACAGAAGACGGGTTTGAAAAGCGGTTTCTGCGCGATCTTCCCAGTAGGCGGTGGAGCCGCAGTTGCCCTCTCCGCCGCTGCCTCGACGTCCGCGATCTCTGGTCTGAGTGCGGCTACGGCCATCGCCGCCACGGCCGTGGCGGGAGCGGCAGTTGGAATCTCTACCGGGGTTGTGGTTGCCCTCGTTGCTGCCGGCGCCGTGGGTCTTTCGCTTGGCTTAGTCGCCGCGACCGGCGGATTCAGTTCGTCGCCGAGCTCGCCGCAGTAGTTCTGCTCCGGGCGCCCGGAGGGGCATCGCTTTCGGGATAGCCGCTCATGCGTCTTGTTGAGTTTAAGTCTGGGGCCCTCGGTACTTGGCTGGCACGTGTTGCCCGCCGGTACGGGGGCCCTTTCCTTATTGGTGCGGTCGTTTGCATCGCCAGCCTGCTGCTCTACGTTCTCACCTACATGCTGCCGGGCACGGAGACGGCCTTTAAGCTTTTCAAGGATATTGAAGCCCGCACTCTAGATGTGCGGTTCCGCGTCCGCGGGCCCAAGAAACCTGATCCTGCCATCGTTATCGTCGCGATCGACGAAAAAAGCGAAGACGTGCTGGGCCGCTGGCCCTTCCCACGCACCTACTTTGCGGACACCCTGGACTTCATGCACGATGCGAAGGCCCGCGTCGTGGCATTCGACATCAACTTTCCGGAGCCCGACCAGAACTCTGCCCTGGAAACGCTGCGCCAGCTGAAAACCGTCTACCACGCCACCGGAAACACGGCAGATCCGAAGTTCCTGGCCGAACTGGAGAAAAGGGAACTTGCGGCGGACAACGACAAGCACCTGGCGGACGCCATCTCCCGATTTGGAAACGCGATCCTCGGTTACTACTTCATATTCGACAAGAAGGAGGCGGAGAGTCAGAAAAAAGAAATCGTAAGCGGCTTCATGAACTTCCTCTCTTTTCAGGCTTACCCCCAAGTCGTGAAGCCAAAGAAGGGCGTGGAATTTGAGGGGATGGAGGCGGTCGGAGTGCAACCTGACCTGCCCATTTTTGGAGATCCCGCAAAAAACTTCGGCTTCTTCAACGTAATGCAGGACAGTGACGGAACCGTGCGGAACGAACCGGTTGTCATCGAGTTCGACAAAGCATACTATCCCTCGCTCGATATCGCAACGGCGCTCGCCTATACGAATGCTTCGTTGGACAAAGTAGCGGTGGTTTTCAACCAATTCGGGCTGTCTCGAATAAACCTCGGCGCCGTGACTGTTCCCACCGACCCATACGGAATGGTTCAGATCGATTTTCACGGACCGACGGGAACCTACCCGACCTACTCCATAGCTGACGTGGTCAAGCGAAAACTCCCGCCCGAACTGTTCCGCGACAAGATTGTTCTGCTTGGCCCCACAGCGACCGGTATCGGGGATACCCGCCCTACGCCGTTCGAGAACGTCTTCCCAGGCGTGGAGGTCCACGCGAACTTCATCGACAACCTGCTGAATGGAAAGTTTATACAGCGGGGGGCGCGCGAGAACCTGCTGGACATGTTGTTTATCTTCTTGTTCAGCATGCCTCTGGCAGTGGTCATCGCTACCATGCGCCCGGCCCGATCGGCCTTGTTGGTACTGCTAGCCGCCGCTGCCTTCGTCTTCTTCGCCTACCATGAATTCGCCGTCCAGCGTGTTTGGCTGGCGATGTTCCTGCCCATGGCGACGCTCTTCGGGACCTACTCCACTGTCGTCAGCTACAACTACTTCTTTGAAGAGCGGGAAAAGAAGGCAGTGCGTGGAGCGTTCCAACAGTACATGGCGCCGGAAGTGATCGCGCAGGTATTAGACCGGCCGGAATTGCTGCGGCTCGGCGGAGAAGAGAAGCGGCTGACCGCGATGTTCGCTGACATTCGTGGGTTCACTTCGCTTTCGGAAGGGCTTACGCCGACGGCCCTGGTGGATCTGTTGAATGAGTATCTGTCCGAGATGACAGAGATCATCTTCAGCCATCAAGGCACGCTGGACAAGTACATCGGCGATGCGATTATGGCCTTCTGGGGCGCGCCACTCGAGACGCCAGACCACGCTGAACGGGCCTGTCGCGCCGCACTGGGGATGTCGGTCGCCATGGAAAGGCTGCAGGACCGCTGGGAAAAGCAAGGCCGGCCGCGTATCGACATCGGAATCGGCATCAACACTGGGCCCATGCTTGTGGGCAACATGGGATCGGCACGGCGCTTCAATTACACCATCATGGGCGACGACGTCAATTTAGCGTCACGGCTGGAAGGCGTGACCAAGCAGTTCGGCACCAGGCTAATCATCAGCCATACGACTTGGGAGGCCGTGCGCGGCAAGATAGTGACGCGGGAACTCGACCTGATCAAAGTCAAAGGCAAGAAGAAACCAGTAGCGATTTACCAAGTGCTGGCGCCGATCGAAGAGAGATCCCAATACGCCGACCTGGTCGACCGTTTTGAAGAAGCGTTGGCATCCTATCGAGCGGGCGACTGGGCCGCGGCAACGAAACTCTTCCAAGCCTTGCATGCGGATTATCCCAAAGATGGCCCGACTAATACCTTCAACGCCCGTTGTGCTGCCTTCGCTACGGAACCGCCCCAAGGAGCCTGGGATGGCGTTTACGAGATGACAACCAAATAGCGACCGCGCTATTTATCCAGCACTCGTACCGCAACCAAAGTCATGTCATCGAACTGGTCCATGCCGGCGGCGTATTCGTCGACGGCATTGACGACATGGTTAATGATCTCTTCCACGGGGCAATCCCGGTACTTTCGCAGTACCTCTTCGATGCGGCTGTCCTCCCACATATCACCGGCCGTATTGAAGACCTCTGAAATGCCGTCTGAAAAGCACAGGATCAGATCTCCCGGCCCGATCGCGATGGTTCCATCCGAATAGCGCGTCGACGGGAGAATGCTAATGGGAAGCGAACCGGAGGTAGTACGATCGATGATTGCTTCCTGTCCAGCCCGCAGCACCATGGGAGGAATGTGCCCCGCGTTGACATAGGTAAGCGTCGTTCGTTCGGCATTCAGCACCGCTGAAAACAGCGTGGTGTAGAACTGGGGGCTTGAACAGCGGTGAATCGCGGAGTTCAGCTCGTTCATGACGTCCGACACAGGCAGCGGGTCATGCATCAAGAGGCTGCGGAGCAGAGTCTGAATGCTGGCCATAAGCACCGCCGCGGGAATGCCTTTGCCCGAGACGTCGCCAAGAATAAAGCTGAACAGATCTCCCGGCAATTCAAGGAAGTCGTAGTAGTCTCCGCCCACCGACCGCGCCGGGCGGCAGATTCCGGCATATTCCAGACCGCGAACCGGAGGCAGATCCTGAGGCAGTAGGCCCCGCTGTACCTCGCGAGCGAGATCGAGTTCATGGCGCATTAGGCGCACCGACTCGGCTTCCCGGCGCATACGTTCCGCGTTGATCGCTGAAGCGGAATAGAGCGCGGTGAAACGCAGCAGCTCGGCGTCCTCCTCGGAAAACCCATCAGGCTTATTAAGCAACTGCAGGGCGCCAATCACAGTTCCGTCAGTGCATAAGGGGACAGCTAGCACCGAATGCGTCTTGTAGCCGCTGGAATTATCCACCCGGCGCAAGAAGCGTTCGTCGTTCTCCGTATCATTGACCACAATGGTCTGATTGCCCGCGACGCAGGATCCGACAATGCCCGTACCGAGTGGAATCCTGATTTCACCCACGCCATGCGCAACCCTGGTCACCAGCTCGCCGGACTTCTCGTCCACCAGCCAGATGCTGGCACGGTCCGCGCGAACCAGATCGCGGGCAAGATCGGCATTGAGCACAATCAGCTTCCCAAGGTCGTCCTCTTTGCTGATCCGAGCTGCATGCTCGAAGATCACTTTCGTGATCTGCTCTGCCCGATTCTCCCCAGTTGTCGTGCTTTGCATTATTCGTCTTCCATTCCGGGCCGTTTGCGCGGCATGCCCCCTCAGCTGATGATCGCGCGATGACAGGGCCAAAGGCCACAAATCGAGCTAGTCGAGCTCAAGCCTGAACGCCACTAGTTTAAAGGAGACAGAAAGGCTTTGGCTTCAACAACTCTATGGCGTCAAACGCCATTTTGCTACTGATTGTACCAGGACTTAAGTCTACTACTGGACGCCTTGCAGCCACCGGTTGCCCTTTCCGCTGTGCGGAGTTTTGCACAGGATTCTTGATGCGCACCATCTAGTATCCAGGCGCAACCGATTCCGGCTGGTTGAAGCTATTTGAAGATGCTCTTCAGCCGATCAAAGAAGCCCTTCTTTTTCTTCGTGGCGTCTTTG
>JBAUOG010000199.1:0-27051 GCA_049579625.1 Bryobacteraceae bacterium | reverse complement strand
GGCCGGAACAGGCGCCAGAGCCGACGGGCCGACAGGCACGTTTAACATGACATCGTTAGTTTTGCCCGCAGCCATAAACACTTCGCTCTGCACGCGCGGAACCCCCGGCAACGGGTTGCCGTCTTCGGCAATCAGCGAGAAGCCTGGAACTCGGGATGTTCCGGTCAACGCTCCGACGATCGAAGGCACGTGCATCCGCAAGCCGGCATTCACAAGGCGCACTAAGACCTTTCCGGCTGTCGTGGTAAGCCCTGTGGCCGGCGAAGTTGGGAACAAAGAGGTTGAGGCATGGGTCTTGTCAAACGCGACGCCGTTAATCATGTAATACAGGGGCGTATAGTTCACCGCAGGCGGATAGCAGGTGTGAGTACTGACAGTCCCGCATCCGGTCCCAGACCACACTGCGGTCTCACTGAAGCCCGACGTGTTTACAGCGGTGCTCACCGCGCTGTTTTGAACCGGGTCGATTTCACTGAACAGCAGTGGAACTTCGGCGTTGTAACTGACGCCAGGATAAGCCGCGCCCGCCGTGGGCCCCGATGGCGCGGTAGTGACCACCAGTATTCCGTACAGGCCCATCGGACCCTGGATGGACGGGTGCGTGCCGGACTCAATCAGGTACGTGCCCGGCCGAAGGGTTGTCGCTGGCCACGTCAAGGCCGTTGTTGCTCCCGCAGCCACCTCGGTAGAGAAAGACTGCACACGATTCCCCTGCGTTGGCGGCGTCGCCCCGGGACCGCCGGCGATGGGCCATGTGGTGGCGGCTTGAGCGCCGCTATGATCCGGACTCGGCGTGCTGGTGGCCGAGTTTCCGAGACCTCCGCCCAACTGGCCGACGATCACCAGCGACGTGGGCACGCTATTGCTATTCGCAAACGTAAGACCATTCGTTAGGTTGATGGTCAAGCCCTGTCCAGTAGGTACTGTAATGACCACCGGAGACCAGCCTGCCGCGGCCGGATTCGACTTGGCGCACGTCGCGGTGGAACCTGACACGACTGTTCCGCAAGTATAGCCCCACATGGGCACCGCGGAGCCGTCGGGCATGGTTACGGTGCTCGGCCCGGCAGTCAGGTTGATCTGCTGCTGGCCGAAGCCCGCACTCGTCCCCAAGAGAAGAAGACCGACTACTGATGCCGCAGCCTTCAATGTTGCTCTCAAATGAATCGTTTGCATGGGTTTTTCTCTCGCTCTTCTCTCTCGTCTCTCGCGTCGTTACATGGACTCGTCGATCTGGAATTCCCGGGAATCAACCAGCATCATCATCAGCATTCCGCCGGGAAAGATATTGTTGGTGGTGATCTCGCGCTCGTTGTGCGAGTGCCACATGAATGCCCACCCTGCCTCGCTGTTGGGCGAATTCGCAATTGTGCCCGAGGGTGGAGTTGTACCGGTGGGGCCCGTCGCGCGGACGGTGGCATCCGGACCAAGGTAGGGGCTGCCGCCGAACCACGCTCCGTTCGTGAAGAGGTTCGGATCGGGAAGGGTTGCAGGGCCGCCGGCGGCGACATCGCCGAAGGGGGCAACCTGGAGCGGCTTGTTATGGTCTTGACACCATTCGAAGTAGTTGACGGCTGTTGGGTCCCCAGTGTTGTAGCCATTACTATCGGGCGTACAGCTAAGCGTCGCCAAGCTATCGCTGGACGTCGGGTTGTGCCCGTACGCATCCCAGTTCAGACCCCGGCCGGTGAAATAGTAAATTCCGTCCATAGCCAACCCCGGAGTCGTGGTAGTTGTGAACAGCAGAGGTCCTGCAAGGCTGTTCGGATCGGTCTGGCTCAGAATCAGGTTGCCGTCGCGCCCCAGGATGCGCACGTGGTTACCGTGTTCGTGGAATGGATGCTGCCATCTGCCTTGGCCTATGATGCGAACCAGTACCTGCTCGCCCGGATGCATGTGAGGATTGCCGTTGTAGGGCTGGTGCGGATATTCAGTTGCATAGTTGGGGTCCATGTCGTCGGGCATGGAGCGTCCGTTAATCAGGTAATAAGCGGGATGGTATGGTTCGGTCGGGACCTGGAGACTGCATCCCGTAGCACCAGCCGTGCAGTTTCCCGCTGCTGTAACCTGCGCTAGAGCCTGCTTGTGAATGGTGGGATCCATCTCGGAGAACTGGAATAGGTACTCCCGGTCGTAGCAGGTCTTGGCGTGATCGTAAGCGGCCGCCGCGAGCCGGAAATCCGATTCACCCCAGTGCGTTTCGGCCAGCACGTTCTTGGCTGCAAGGCCGCTCGTGCAGGCGCTCGGTATGGTGGCCGGGATGACAATAACGGCTCCGTACATGCCCATCTCGACCTGCAGGTCGCCTTGCGTACCGCTGTAATAAGCGCGTGTCCCTGGCGACGAGGCAACGAACGTGTATGTCACCGTTCCACCAGGCGCCGCTTCCTGCGTCAACAGGCCGGCGACCCCGCCCGAAGTTGTCACCTTAAAGCCCGGGAACAAGATAGAAGTGTTGCCGGCGGCGGTGGGCAGATTGTTCGTTAGGCTCACCGTAACGGTTTGGCCCTCCGTCACGATCAACGTCGGGCCGGGAACCTGCATGGTGTTGCAAAACGTCGAGGTGATGGCCGACGGGGCATAGCCGCTCGGCGCGCCGTTGCAGCCATATCCCCAGGAGTAAACCGATTGGCCGTCCGGCTGGCTGATGAAGGCCGGTTGCGCGGTCAAGTTGAAGGTGGGCCCGGTAATGCCGGGAGCCGCGGCATGAGCCGTTACGCCACAAACCACGGCAGCCAGAAAAAGTCTTGTCATCGAGATCGTTTTCATGTTCGTCGTCCTCATTGCCTTTGTTGCCCTCATTGCCCGCTCCTAATTGATATGGACCTCAGTCATCAGCCCGCCGAAATTTTCGGCGTCGTTCGACAGGTGGTCGAGATTCGGAGTGTAGAGATAGTAAACGCTGCCCGATGGATAGAGTGCCGCGTTGCTGGCATCCAGAATTACGTCGAGCGACTCGCCGCCGCCTAGCGTGATCGAGTTGGTGTTGTAGTACAGGTTGTTACCCGATTGATCCCGGAGGAGTTTGGCGTTGTATCCGACGACCTTCATTGGAATCCCCAGCGAAGCCAAGGTCTGATATTCCGTAACATCCAGGTCTGAAATGCGCAGCAGCGCCTTGCCGCCCGCGGGAATGTTGATGATGGAGGGCAGGGGCTGCGAGAAGTGCGATGCGCCATCGGCTGACGTCGTCTGCAGGGGACCCGGCGTGACCGTGTCGGGGTAACTCCGCCCGTTCAGAAGGAAATACTTATCCTTCATATCCGTAAAACCTTCCGGGTTGAACGTCATACCCACAAAGTGGAAATTGGGGTCGAAGCCGTGAATCTGGATGGGATACTCGACGTCGTAATAAGTCGAGCCGTCACCGTCGTTGTAGGCGTACTTGCCGCCGCCTGTGGCGCTGGTGACAACTGCCGGCAGAGGGTTGCTGCACAGAATATCGGCGGCCGAATTGCACGCTGTGCGCAAATCGGTCTGCTGTGCCTGTAGCCCGGCATAGAGAGTCATGGTGCTTGGGACCCGATTCTGTCGCGGGCGCACATACAACTGCCCGACCATGCCCATCTGCAGGTGCTCAGGCGGCGTGATATGGCAGTGAAAGAAGTACGTCCCAGCATCCGGAGCCAGATAGTAATAGGTGAAGCTGGCGCCGATGTTGATGGCTACCGAAGCGTCGGGAACGCCGTCATAAAACGACGAGGCGTTGGGATAACCGTGGAAGTGGACCGTGTGCTGCTCAAACAGATCCGGCCGCATAATCATGCCCACGTTGCTGAGCGTGAGAAAGAACTCGTCGTCCTCGTCGATCGCCATCAGCGGCGCCGGGATGTTGCCGTTCATCACGCCGACATCCATCAGCTGGCGGGGATCCACGTGTCCATTGAGGCACGGGGCACTGCAAAGACCGTCCGCGATGGCATCCGTATCTGGGACCAGTCCGACAGCGCCGTTCCATGTAAACGAGCCCAGACCCGTCGTGGCTGGATCACCCGGTTGCAGGACACCCGGATACACGGTATTGAAAACATTCGGGAACTCCGTTCCGGGCAGGCCGTTTGCCATGTCCGACAGTCCCGACAACGGACCGAAGGAGAACATAAAAGTCTGGGTGCCGTCGCCCATGGTTGCGTAACCGTCGCCGCCTGAGATCTGCTGGCATTTGATGGCGCCGTTCACGTTGGCAGTCGGCGCCAGAAATCCTTTGGTATTAAGGGCGAGCGTGGTCTTTGCGGTATAGGCAGGCTCCGCATTGTTGTCGTGAAGCGTTGCAGGGTGTGTGATCGTGGTGGCCGGACACTGAACTCGGAATGACTGTGCGGCTGCAGGAAGCACCGCAATACAGGTCAGCACCACTACGAACAAAGTGATACTTGGGTTTCTGCTCGTCATACTTTCTCCTTCTATTAGCCGCTGTCGGCGGCTCTGATGGCGTCTGGATCTTCTGCCTGGTTCGCAGTCGAAAGTAACTGAATTAACGCACGACCTTCTTGCGCTGTCGCAAAGTCATTTACAAAGGCGACTCTGCGATCGTTTTTGTGGTATTTGCTTCTCAAGCAAATCTTAATTTGCCTGGTCGTCCCTTAAGATCCATCCTTTTGAGGTTATTGCTCAGAGAGGACAGCTTGGGCTTTTGGTGACAGACAGAAGCTACAAAGGCCAAGCAGTCTTCAATCTGCCGTCAGGACGCGGCTTCGGTACTGGCGGGCCTTCAACAGGGTGACCCTACCCACGCATGGATCGGGCGGCGATTCCAGGCTCATCGTCGCCAAGAAGGTTAAAAGCCTACTGGCGGGAATAGTTAGCCATAGCCTAAGGCTATTTGCTTACTCGAAGCCGGCTAGTCGGCGGCTACCGCCATAGGATTGAGTTTTGTAATTGCTATGCTAGGCCAACTTCAGTTGTATATGGGACTCATTGATCCTCAGGGACGGCTTCCCCCTCCTGTTAGCTGGTCGATGGGATGCGCCTCCCAGCCTTCAATGAGGGAATGATCTGAACATTGGCCGACGGGCACAACTCCAAGTGGATGCACATGTCTCGCAGACATTTCACCAGGTCCGGATCCTCAATGCTGCGCGTGCCGTGACCGATACGAGTGGGATCGAGCACGCGCAGGGTCTCCCAGACGCTCTCCGGCCCGCAGGCTTCACCCGCATGCGCGGTCCTGTGAAGGCCGAATTCCCCGGCGAATCGATGCGCTTCGAAGGGCGCATCGAATGGAAAACTGCACCATGGATCATCCGTGTTTTGCTCGCTAATCAGGATAACGCTGGTTCGGCCCCTCACAACTTCGGGAGCAACACTAAAAGAATAGGGACAATGCCCGGCAACTGTGATAAGCATGCCATGTGGGACCACTCGCGGCGGAGAGACAATCCCTCAAGAAAGGGTACGTTATGGCCTTATCTGTCAGGAGCGTGGAGTATTTCTACACCCGGGTTGAGGACGAGCCCGGAAACGCCTATGGGCTGTTGGCGAAACTGGCGTCGGAAGATATCAACCTGCTTGCCTTCAGTGCAGTTCCATTTGGACCAAACCATGTTGAGTTGACCATTTTCCCGGACCACAGCGACGCGCTGGTGCGGGTAGCTGAAAAGAACGGTTGGTCTTTGATTGGGCCGCAGCACGGCTGCCTGGTACAGGGCGACGACCATCTTGGCGCGTTTGCTGAAATCCAGCAGAAGCTGTTCACGGCCGGGGTCAGCGTCTACGCCGCCAGCGGGGTTACAGACGGCTCGGGCCGCTACGGCTACGTGATCTATGTCAGGGAATCCGATCACCAAGCGGCCGAGAATGCCTTGGTGGCATAAGCGCCCGACCCTGCCAGATCGTCTTGCTCAGCGGTGACCGTAATCAAATGTCAGGGCCGCGACTTCCTCGAAAGCCTTCGCGCGTGGTCGAATACGCGCGGGGATGCCTACGGCGATTGAATTGGAAGGGACATCACGAATCACTACGGCGTTGGCGCCAATCATTACATCGTCGCCAATTACGATCGGGCCCAGGATCTTCGCGCCCGCGCCGATGTCCACGCGGTCGCCAATAGTCGGTGCTCCACCTTCACCAGTACGGCGCAGGTCCACTGTGACCCCTTGCCGAACGGTTACATCATTGCCGAACACGGCGGCCGGGCTAATCACAATACCGCCAAAATGCTCAATCTTGAACCGCCTGCCGATAGTTGCCTCGCATGGCAGATCGATCCCGGTCAGAACTTGCGAAAGCAGTTTCAGGCAGCTATAGACCGTCGACATGATCAGTCGCAGGATAGCTGGCTGGATGCCGTGGGCCCACCGACCGAAACGGTACACCACCGTCACCCATAGGCCTTGCCGACTTATTCGGCGCCCGTACACCTCGAAATCTTCGCGAATCAGATCAAACATTGTTCCCACTAGCAACCCGACGAAAGCGCACATTATCCGTTTCGCCACTGGCATGAAAGCTTTTGGATAACCATCCGCCTATCCCGACGGCGCTACCGCTGGCAAATATTCCGTCTGCGAGCATTTTCGACCAAGTGAAAGCCTGTGAGACCTTCACGCTGGACACTCACAGCACGTCGTCGGCCAAAGCTGCAAAGGGAGTTAGGGCGGAAAAGTTGTGGGAGTACTAGCACAAGCCTGCCAGCCGCAAGGCCGGCTTATAGCCGCTGCATTACGCGTGATGACGCGGAGTGCTACGCGGCTTGTTGCTTTAGTTCTTGCTCGTCTGCCTTGCGGTTGGCGGCTACAGCAATGTTGACTTGTCTTGGGGCGGGTTGAGGCCAGATGCCGAGTTCGATGAATTCGTTCTCATAGCGAATCTGCTCCTTCGGATCGTCAGCCGGGCGCAGGATTTGGCAGCACTCTCGCAAACCTCGTTCCAGCGAGTAGTCAGCCGCTTCATCACCCAGAACCACCGCGATCAAATCCATCGCCGCGCGCCGGGCGGCGACGGCGGACTTTGCGAACAGCAACGCTTCGTAGCGTGCGTCAATCACTTCTGAAATTCGAGCCATTGTTTTCTCCAGTAAACCGATTGGGATAGCACGCACCCGCGGCCGCCACCGTACAACTTTGGGCGGAACCTGTTGATTCGCTTGTGACGAGAACAACCGGCCTAAGTGTCGCGTTGAAAAATCGGTTCGCTGAAAAAAACAGCCCGTTGCGACAACCGTTGTGGTTAGGATGCGATCCTTGGTGTAAGATGCACTCCGGGCGGCCCAGGTTTCAGCTACATGACAGAACAAAACTGACCGAGCAACTGGCCCGAAAATGGAGGAAAACGTCAACCTGTTTGCGGCAACGCTGTGCCAAGGAGCACGTCACGAGAACGCCTCCCTCACTTCTTGAGTTTGGGCAACAACACGTCAATCTGCTCGATGTAATTCTTGGCGTAGCGTGATTCCTGGAGATCGGCGTTGAGAGCCAGCATGTGCGCGTAACTCTCTCTGGCCTTTACGAGAGTTTCGCGGTCGGCTTTCGTATTGAAGAAGTCGCGATACGAGTTGCCCAGAAGAAAGTAGCCGATTGGATCTTTATCGTCATAGCGGATGGCCTCCTGGCAAAATTCGATGCCGCGCATCGGGTTTTTGAGGTGGTTCTCACAATCGCACAGGCCCATATACGCTATCGAACGCTGCGCCTTGTAGGACTGTTCCCGGTCGGCATGTGAACGTGAGCCGAGGCCGAAGCCAATGCCGTAGAAAGCGGCTTGAGATATGGCCGAATTCGAGATCTTCGTGAGCGAGAGAAACTCCTGGAAGTCCTGTCGCGCCATTAAGTATTGCTTAGCCTTCGACTTGGGGTTACGATCCGCCGCCGCCAACTGTCGAACCGCGGCGCCTCTCCATAAATATGCCTGCTCGTTTTTTGCAGAGAGCGCGATGGAACGATTGGCGGCGTCTACAGACTGAGTCCAAACCTCTTTGTCGTAATAGGCCCGGGAGAGGAGCGAGTAAGCCTGCGAATTATCCGGTTCAAGTTGTGTCACGGTCGTCAATTGGCGTATGGCTTCATCGGGATCACCGCTCTCAATCAGTTCGCCTGCGAGTTGCTGGCGTGCCTCAACATAGGCCGGGTCGAGTTTCACTGCGGTTTGGAGATGCTTGAGGCTGGCGGCTGAATCCGACAGATAGAGATTCGTCAGCCCGAGGTCGTAAAAGGCCCGCGCATTGTTGCCGTCCTCGGCCGTCGCTTCTTCGAAGAGTGTGCGCGCATGCTCCAGACTGCCACTGGATTGAGACTGAGCACTGTAGATCTGGGTCAGATCGAGCGCGGACTTCTTGCTATAGAGCAGTTTTTCGCCGTCTTCCATCAACAAACGCGACTTCTTCTTGTACTCCCGCGGATACTGAATCCGGAGTTTAACCGATTGCTCCTGGCCGGGCAGGATAGCGACCTGCTTTGAATCGTTCTCATATCCTTTGCGAACGCCGGTGATTACGTGGAGTCCGGCTGCCAGACCTGGAACCTTCAGTGGCGTTCCGGGAGAGACCTTGCCCATCAGAACGTCGTCCACATAGACATCGGTGTCATCAAGATTGCCCTCCACCACGAGATTGCCTTCTTTCAGCTCCGACGCAATCTTTCCAGAACCACATCTCTGGCTCAACGCCAGGACTAAGCGCGGTTGGAAGTCACCATACTCCACGGGAGTCTGCGTGCGACCGTGTTGCTGGGAGTATTGCCGCACGTTCTCGCGGACGTACTGGACCAGTTCATCGGCAGTCACGTATCCGTCGCAAGGGTTCTGGTCTGCCTCCCCCTTGAGCCCCCTGACCAGGAAGTAGGTGAACAAGCCGGCTCCTCCCGCCAATGAGCCGTCTTCATAACTGCTTTCGTTTTCTCTGGCCGCCGTGAAAGTTAGAAATGAGCGGGAGATCTGGCCGATTTCTCCATTGACATCTTCGGCCTCGCCCCGCGTAATCTTCGAAGAATGGCAGGCATCGACCAGCAGGACCTTGTCGAGGGCCCTGACGGCCTGCAACTTGGAGCCCAGACGGGCCATGGGATAGCCCGTTTCCTCGAAGTTCTGTGGATCGATATCGTACATCGCGAGGTAACCCTTTCCCCGCCCAGGGGCGAATCCGTGGCCGGCGAAGTAGACGACTACGCGGTCGCTGCCTGTCGCGACGGACGGCAGCCATTGCTCCAGCTCGCGAGTGAAGTTGGCCTTGGTCGCGTCGGGCCCAATGAGCTTATGGACATTTTCCGGAGGGAAAGCCCCGCCCTCCTTGCTGATAAGAACGCGGTAAATTGACTCGGCGTCCGTTTCGGCGTAGAGCAGGTAGTTCTTCGGATCAAGTTTTTCGTACTTACTAACTCCCACCACCAAGGCGTATCCGCGCGGAACAGTCATTGGCTTAGCTACTTCGTTCTTGCGCAGGATTAGGTCTCTTGACTGTGGTTCTTGTGGCGGCGCGGAGGGCTGAGATCCGGTGGTTTGCGCCAGGAGAGCCGAGAGCAGGAGAGCGAGGAAAGGTGTAGTCATTCGGTAGTCATTAGTGGAAACTTAATAGTTCAGTGTCATTCTACAATGATTGCCGCGACTCTGCTAAAAGCTCGGCAGTTCATCCGGACCCAGGACTAAAAGGGTGCTAAAAAAGCCGATCTTCCCTTCACTCCGTCACTATCGGGAATCTGCGCCCCATTACAAACAAACTTCGACGCTTCTGAGCCGTGACCGTTAGAGTCTGTGTGAAAACCTCAGCACTGAACCGCGCGCGTCAGCAAGCGGACCTGAAACGGAGCCGTGACCGTTAGGGAGCGGTTTTTGGGCTTTTTCAGCAACCTGCTCTGAGGTCCTTCTTCGCTGCCGACACTGAACTGCGCGCCTAGCTCTCCGCCTCGGAGCAAAGCAAGCGGATTCGGCCGTTTTTTCCTCAACACCCTAAGCTGTGCCACGGTTTACTTGGAATTTGTAACTGGCGCCGACGATCCTACTGAATTTACTAAAACGGCGGAAACAGAAGTCGGAAATGCGGAAGCGCTTCCCGTGTAAGGGAAAGTCAGCGTCAACTGAAATGCGCCTCCATAGGTGCTTGTTGCAAACCATGCCGACGAGGCTTGGGCCAGCGAAACAGTCTGCACGGCTCCATTCAGCTGATCTCCCGACGGAGCAGTAAATGTGAAGGATGCCGAAACGAGTTCTTGCGTGTTGGAGGATCCTATCACCGTCACCGTGATGCCACTGCCGGCTGAACCGGTGAAGACGACTGAAGTGATAACCGGAACGGACCGTTGCAAGGTCTGCGTGACCACAACCGGCTCTGGGAGAGCGAAGGCCACGTCTGCGCCTCCCTGACTGGTTTCCTGATTCGAGCTACAGGCGCCACCCATGCTCAGGCCAGTCATATTGATGGTGAGGGTACCAGCCACCGAACCTTCACTGAACTGTCCCGCATCTGGAAGCGTCACTGGGCCGGAGGAGTTAGCCGGAATCACAAAACAGAGCATTCTGGCCGAGGAGGCCGCAAAGGCAGGCCCCGGGAATTCAGCCTCGTTGGGAGGCGTGATAGAGAGCACAGCGGCGTAATTGTTGTCCGAAGTATTCATCGCAGACACTGTGAGCGTTGGCTGCGCAGTCCCTGGCTGGATGGTGAGTGTGATCCCGGTCGGCACGTACGGCGGGCCGACACTAACCGTCACTGCCGTAGAACCTGTCTCGGGAATCGGCGTACCGCCGTCGGTGACGTTGGCTGTGAACTTGAACGTGCCCGAGGCTGTCGGCGTCCCTGAGAGAGTTCCATTTGCGCTGAGGTTTAGCCCGGGCGGTAGACCTGTGGCTTGCCAGGTGTACGGAGTGGTTCCCCCGGTTGCGGTCAAGGATCCGTTCAACGACACTCCAACGGTTCCTGTGAAAGCCGCTGCCGGCGGAACAACAAGCGGTGCCGATACTATCGTCGCTGTCACACTCGCTTGAGCGGTTTGGAAGGGAGGAACTGCTCCGTCCAGAACTCTTCTAGCGGCGCCTGCTACTAAACCGGGGCTGACTCCGCTATCGCTGACTGTGACTACGAAA
Source organism: Bryobacteraceae bacterium (assembly GCA_049579625.1). Classification (GTDB taxonomy): domain Bacteria; phylum Acidobacteriota; class Terriglobia; order Bryobacterales; family Bryobacteraceae; genus CAJCIT01. The sequence goes on along the minus strand of JBAUOG010000199.1, from coordinate 16,044 downwards.
GTGAAAGGGCCGGCGGAGGTCGGTGTTCCCGACAGGACGCCGGTGGTCGGATTGATCGTCAGCCAGGCAGGTTGGCCGCTTGCCTCCCAATTGTAAGGGGGAGTTCCGCCGGTCGCGGTCAAGGTTCCACTGAACGGAACTCCTATCGCCCCGGCGAATGTCGTCGGTGGGACGATTTGTAACTTCGGTACAGCCGTTATCGAGATTTGGGCTTGCGCGGTTTGAGAAATTGCCCCGCCGCTGTCAGTGACGGTAGCCGTGAATGCGAAAGAACCGGCCGCCACCGGCGTACCCGACAGAGCCCCCGTGCCAGGGTTGATAGTCAGCCAGGCCGGTTGGCCGCTAATGTGCCAACTGTAAGGCGAGGTTCCGCCCGTCGCAGCCAAGGCCACGCTGAACGGCACTCCTACAATGCCCGCGAAGGTCGTAGATGAGACGACCTGCAATTGCGGCACAACCGTTATCGTGACCTGGGCTTGTGCTGTTGATGACGGGTCACCGCTATCGGTGACTGTAGCTGTGAACGTGAACGGGCCCGCCGCAGCCGGCGTTCCTGACAAGACACCAGTCGCCGCGTTGATCGTTAACCAGGAAGGTTGACCGCTGATCTGCCAATTGTAGGGAGAAGTCCCGTTAGCCGCCGCCAAGGTCGCGCTGAAGGGCACCCCTACGATGCCCGCGAAGTTCGTAGGCGCAACTACCTGTAAATGCGCCGCAACGGATATCGTGACCTGGATTTGCGCGGTGGATGCAGGCGCGGCACTGTCTGTAACCGTAGCTGTGAATGTGTAAGATCCGGCCGTCGCCGGCGTCCCTGACAGGCTGCCCGTAATCGGGTCTACGGCCAGCCAGGATGGTTGACCACTGATCTGCCAATTGTAGGGGGGATGTCCGCTTACCGCGCCCAATGTCCCACTGAACCGCACTCCCGTGCTCGCCGCAAACGAGGTGGGCGCCACCACCGTCAGGTGCAGTAGGGCGATCGTGATCGGCTGATTAGTCACCGCATCATAAGTGAAGTATGTATCCTGCCCGGTGTAAGTCTCCAGCGCCTGCCAGCCAACGGGAGAGATGGCCAAATCGAATAAATTGTGCCCGTTAACGATCGAGTTGACAGGAACGCCGATCTGAAGACCCCCGGTAGTCGCCTGGTTCGATCCATTTGAAAAACCCGGGGGATAACCCGGTATGACGGGCTGTCCCGGGATTATCGTATATGTAAATGGCGCGCTTTCCAAGAAATTGTAATAGACTAAACTTCCCTTCGATGATAGGGCGAATACGCCCCCGCCGGAATTGATAAACGATTGGAAGTTACTGCTCGCCGCATTGATAGCAGTGGAAGCCTCTGACGAGTTATCGCCATTAGTGCCACCGCTGTTGGCCGAAGCGACGCCAACTGCGCTATAAGCGGTCACAGTGAACTCGGGTATCGGCTGCGACACGGGGTCAACCAGGATGTAGCAATTCGTAGGCTGAAAGGAAGCCTCCAACGGGCATGCTGGAATGCCAATGTTGTCAAGGGCCTGAGCAAGGTATGAGCGGGGCGGCGAAACCGACGTATCGCCCGGTTGGGCCAGGATCAGGATCGGCAGGGAGGGATTCGGCGATCCATTCCGGACCGTCGTCACGATGGCTGTGAGTTCTGTTATGGCATCCGGCGAGGCGGGATCGGTACCGGGTGGCTGCGCGGCGTGATAGTCCGCATCCTCGCCGGTGAGAATGACATTCCCCGTTGCCGGCAGGAGGTTGGCTGCCAGAATAGTTGACGCGAGCGCAAAAGCAAGGCCGAGGCTCTTCATCACTGTGCCTTCGCCCCCTTGCTCTCAACGTCCGCGGATGCTCTTGAATGGGCCGGGTTTGTTGCTGCGACGGCCGGCGCACCCGACATTGGGGGCGCTTGTTGAGGGACTACCGGTATCGATAACTCCGGTACGCGAATAACTCGCTGCCTTTGCTCAGTTACGAAATAACCATTCGCGCCTGTCTGGCTTACTTCAAGAATCCACGCTGAGCTATTCGGATCAGCGGAAAGCAAAAAGAGGTTAGCCGCCTTTAATAGCGTGAGTGCGCGTGGCGAACGACCAGTGGCGATTTGAGTCGCCGCATGGGTCGTCAGGTCAATCGCCGCAACCGAGTGAGCGGAAGGGTCGGCGACCAGAATCGACTGACCGTCGCTGGTGACCTGAATACTCGAGTCGGCGCTGAAGCTGAGGTTTGAAGCGACGACCTCATCTGTAACACCGCCGGAGAGTCCATGCAGGCGGATCAACGACCCCTTCCCGAAGTCCCAAACAATCGCATCGGAAGTCTGGGGAATTAGAGCTAGATTCCCAAGGTTCGCTGAAACGTAGACCGACTGAGCAGAGCCGGAAGCCGCCACGACAACCACCGAGTCTGCGGTTGTACCTGCCACAAGAGACGCATCGTCGCTGATAGCAATGGTTCGAAACGAAGCTACGAGGCCCGAAACGACGACGTCCCTTGCCACAAGCGGCTGCACCGGAAGGCCTGAGATGACCTGAAGCCGCTGTGTTGCGCTGAAGTACAGCGCTGCGACGTTTCCCGAAGGGCTAAATGCGATCAGGTCCGCCCCTGGCAATGCGCCATTGACTAATCCCGGTGTACCAGGATTGAGACCGCTAAACGCGACAACAGTCAAGGCTGGCGGGGTGTCGGTTTCAGCAAGAACATACGGCTGGTGGGACGGAATGGAAATTCTGGTTACGGAACTCGAAAGCGATATATCCGTGGTCAAGGACGCCGAAGCAGGGATTCCGACGATCGCACGTACCTGCGATGGAGCGTCACCCGCAATGAAGCCCAGGACAGGAACCGCCATGGGTCCCGTGCTGCCGGTTGCAGTAACCGGTGGGCTTCCGGAGGTCGGGGGCTGGCCGGGCGTAACCGGCCTCACCTCGGGATGCACCCACTGGCCAAAACTAATGATGGGGACAATTGCGAGTACTTTGGCAGTTCGGAAGAGCGTCTTCATAAACGATCGATAGGGCTTAAAGTTTCACGAATGGAGGAGGTTCTAATGTGGAGGGCCAATCGTTGCCGTTCCGGCGCCGACGGTGCCGGTAGGCTTACCGCCCTGGCTCAAGCCAACGCCAAGCCCAATCCCCACCGCGGCCGCGACGCCGGCAACGATACCAACAATCAATCCCGTGCTAGCTCCGGCAGCAACACCGGCCGCGGTCATTGTGTTCGTCTGTGCGATTACAGCGGCTCCGGCGACTCCGGCGCCTGCTGCACTCACGGAGATCTTAAAAGATCCGGTCCCCACGGGCTTCATGCCCGTCACCGTCGCGCGACCAGCAGAATTCGTTACAACCGTGAAGCTGTGGCCACCATTTATGAACGTGGCGCTCGGACTATAGGACGGCGTGGAAAAAGTGACTGCGATCCCAGCGATCGGCAAGTCATTCTTGTCGCGGACTTCCACCACCGGCTGTACAGCGGTCTTCTTTTTTACGATGTTAACGGCATCTTCGCCTTCGATCACGATGATCTTGAGATCAGAATGATCGGCTTGGGCGACGGCCCCCGCTGCGTCCTGCGAAGCGAAGGCGGGGACATCCAACCCGGTAACTGCCGCGAACATACTTAACAACACTGCCAGTAGGGAGCGCTGCAGCCTCACGAAGTACACCTCGGTGCGAAGTTGACGAAATAAAGGCTACCGCAGATCGAATGGAGTGTAAACACTTAATTCTTTGTGTCTGCCAGGATACAGTGAGCGGACCGGGCAGTACGGCGAACATTTTCAGGCAAGCCAAATGTCGGGTAGAATCCAGGTTGGGACAAGGAAGGAAAAGAAGGCCATGCGCACAGTCTGCCTCGTGCTGATTTCGATAGGCGTTTTGTCGGTTGAATGCGCGGCGCAGAGCGACGACCCAACTGCGGGGGCGCCGAGCAGCACGCTGAATGCCCGGGATATGTTCTGGTCATCGGCGAGTGCAACTGGGCAGTCGAAGCCTGCCAAGCCGGCGGCCGCCACCCCCGGCGCCCCTGACGCAGGCGCCCATAGCAGCAGTAAAGGGCCGCTCGGCCTGCGCTACACGATCTTGAAAGCGCTACCGGGAGGCGGGCAGGTGGAAGTACTTCCGGATACGGTCTTCAAGGCGCACGATGCGATCCGGCTGAGCATCGAGTCCAACAAGCCTGGTTATCTCTATATAGTCCTGCAAGGGTCGAGCGGGGCTTGGACGCCGCTCTATCGCGAAGCAGGCCAGCAGCACCAGATCCAGCCGGGAAAAGAGTACATCATTCCATCGCCGCCCGCGAGCTTTGAGTTCGATGAACATGCGGGGCAGGAACGCCTGTTCGTCTTACTAAGCGAGAAGCCGATGCAAGACCTGGAGAGCCTGGTCATGGAAGCTCAAAGCAAGCCGACCGAAAAAACTCCATCATCACAAGACAACTCAATCGATGACGTGATTAGCCAGATTAAGCTGGTTGACCGCGATTTAGTGTTTACGAAGGCCAGCAAAGATGCCCCTGCGGCAGGCGCCAAGAAGCAGGACTCAGCAATGTATGTGGTCAACAAGAGCGCAGACGGCTCGCGCGTAGTAGTCGACCTGGTTCTGAAACATCAGTAGCCGGGATGGGAACGGCTGGTGGACAAATGGCGCTTTGGGCCTTCGCACTCATCCTTGCCTTCGTCGATGAACCGGCTAAGCCCGCGCCTCAGGGTCGAACCGAAGTCGTTATCGAAAAACAGGATGGCGCCAAGGCGGTCCCAATGAGCCCGCAGCATGTCTACATAAGCGGAGATCTGATACGAATCCGCTTTCGAACCAATTCCGACGGCTTCCTCTATGTAGTTAATCGCGACACAAAAAACCGGCTTACGGTTCTATTCCCGACGGACGAAGCCGGTCGCGAAAATCAAGTGCGCGCCGGCATCGATTACATAATCCCAGCCACCAGCGATGGTTGGTTTCGCGTCGAAGGCATTCCGGGTTACGATACGACCTACTTTGTGGTCTCGCCGACCGACTTACGTGCGCCGGCTAAAGCAACCGAACCTGAACCTGCCGCCAAGGCGGATTCTGAACCTGCTGCGAAAGCGGCCGGATCGGACACCGTTGCTAACGCACCGTCCGAGCCCGAGTCGACTTTACGCCCCCGCTGCGACGATACGCTCTTCAAGGCACGGGGTGAGTGCATGGATTCGAACTCGGGTGTGCGCAACCTCCCTCCCGCGGAGAAGCTTCCGTCCGGAATCGATTCTCAAGGAAAGCCGATTGCCCGCGATCTGACTTTCATTCGCCAGCCCCAGTCCACGGTCATTCTTTCGAAACCCTCGACGGACAAGTTGGTCGTCTACGAGGTCCGAATCGCGCATCAATAGGAACTCTGCCCGGCCCCGGTTACGGTGCACGTGTCTCAGCCGTTCTGCGCTAAAGCACCACCCCAAGGTGGGTCACATTGCGCACAGCCACCGCCACCGCCCGGAAGCGTCTAATAAAGCATTTGAATACAAGTATTTATAGAGCCGCTGGTTTGGACATACACTTGCTTAGTTCCTAGGCGGGAAATCCACGTTTGATTCCCAAGGAGCTTGTGCCATGACTTGGCAAGAGGAGTTTTTACCGAAACTCCGGGATGCCAGGCAAGCCTTGGCTTGCGTACGATCCGGCAACCGCGTTTGGATCGAACCAGGGTGCGCCACACCTGTTCCTCTGGTTGAGGCCTTAGTCGACCGAGGACCGGAGCTTCGCGACGTCGAAGTTGTCCACATGATGACGCTCGGCGAGGCCCGCTATACCCAGCCCGAATTCGAGGGGCATTTCCGCCACAACGGCCTGTTCATGGGTCCCAACGTGCGCGAAGCCGTCCAACAGGGACGCGCCGATTACACTCCCATTTTCTTAAGCGAAATCGAGGATCTGCTAACCAGTAACGCGATGCCGCTGGACGTGGTCCTGATGCAAGTTACGCCTCCCGATCGCCACGGATTCGTGAGCTTGGGCACGTCGGTCGACTGTACGCTGACGGCGGCCCGCTGTGCCCGTCACGTGATCGCCGAGGTCAACACCCGGATGCCGCGGACGTTTGGCGATAGCTTCCTGCACGTCAGCAAGATTTCCGCATTTGTCGAGACGTCCCGGCCGCTCGTCGAGTTGCACCCCGAGCCGTCCACCGATCTCCAGATGCGGATCGCTCGGAACGTGGCATCGTTGATTCCCGATGGCGCGACGCTGCAAGTGGGAATCGGCGGAATCCCGGAGGCCGTTCTTTCCTGCCTCGGCGACCGGCAGGATCTCGGCATCCACAGCGAGATGTGTTCGGATGGCGTGATTCCGCTGATCGAGTCCGGCGTGATGACGGGTGATCGGAAGACGCTGCATCGCGGCAAGCTGGTGGTCGGTTTTGTGCTCGGCACCGAGCGTCTTTTCAGGTTTGTGCACGAGAATCCGATCTTCGAGTTCCATCCCATCCGGCACACCAACGACCCGTTTGTCATCGCACAGCATGATCGGATGGTAGCGATCAATTCCGCGATGGAAGTAGATGTGACGGGGCAGGTCTGCGCCGACTCGATAGGGACGAAGCCCTACAGCGGATTCGGCGGCCAGACGGACTTCATTCGCGGGGCAGCGCGCTCAAAGGGTGGGATACCGATTATCGCGCTGCCATCGACCGCAAAGAATGGGACGCTCTCGCGCATTGTTCCCATGTTGAGTCCGGGCGCCGGCGTGGTGACCAGCCGTGGGGATGTGCACTACGTGGTAACCGAGCACGGCATTGCGTACCTGCATGGAAAAACGCTGAGCCAACGAGCCGAAGCGTTAGTCGCGATTGCCGACCCGAGGTTTCAGGATGAGTTGGAAAGAGCCGCGATCAAGGCGCACCAGTTGTCGCCGCGCGCGGCCCTGCTTGTTTGAGAGGAGTGGGCGATGAATGACGAAGCGACAAATACCAAAGCCGATCGCGGGCGCCTCGAGCTGAACTCCGACGAGTGTAAAGGTTGCTCACTCTGCATCGGCGCGTGCCCGCCGAAGGCCTTGAAGTTGACGGACAAGTTGAATCGTTATGGCTATCGTCCGGTGGTGTACGAAGGCCACGGCTGCACCGGGTGCGGCATCTGCTTCCTGGTGTGTCCGGAGCCGGGAGCGATTACGGTTCTGATCGCTGCATGAGTCGCGGCTTGAAAGGAGCGAAACAATGCGCCAGCTTATGAAGGGGAATGAAGCCGTTGTTCGCGGCGCGGTGTTGGCGGGATGCCGTGCGTTCTACGGCTATCCGATCACACCGGCGAGCGAGATTACGGAATCGGCCGCTGTTTATCTTCCGCAGGTGCGGGGAGTGTTTCTCCAGGCGGAGAGCGAAGTGGCCGCTATCAACATGCTATACGGCGCCGCGGCGGCAGGCGTTCGATCGATGACGTCGTCGAGTGGGCCGGGAATCAGCCTGATGCAGGAAGGTATCAGCTACATCGCCGGAGCCGAGCTGCCGTGCGTGATTGCGGATATCACTCGTGCGGGCCCCGGACTGGGCAACATCGCGCCCGATCAAAGCGATTATAACCAGGTGGTGAAGGGCGGCGGCCACGGCAACTATCGCACTATCGTGCTGGCGCCAGATTCGGTGCAGGAGATGGCGGATCTGACCGCCCTGGCCTTCGAACTGGCCGAACGCTACCGCAACCCTGTGGTGCTGATGGCCGATGGCTACATCGGTCAAATGATGGAACCTGTGGAGTTTCCGGCTGAGGCCATCGCTGCGTCGCTGCCTGAGTGGGCAGTGGCCGGCACAAAGGAAACGCGCCGCAATCTAGTGACTTCCATCCATCTGGAACCGGATGAAATGGAAGCGCATGTCCGCGGGCTGGAGGCGAAATACCGCGAGGTGGAGCGCCGGGAAGTTCGGGCCGAGAACTACCGCATCGAGGACGCCGAAATCGTGCTGGTGGGATACGGGATCGTCGCGCGCATCCTGAAGTCGGTGGCGGAGCAGGCTCGGGCAGAGGGTCTGAAGGTCGGAGTGTTGCGGCCCATCACCCTGTATCCATTCCCGATCACCGCGTTTCAGCGGGCCGCGCGACAGGCAAAGCTTTTCTTCGTGGTGGAGATGAGCAACGGCCAGATGGTGGATGACGTGCGCCTGGCCCTGGAAGGCACGCGCCCGGTGGCGTTCTACAACCGCATGGGAGGAAATGTGCCGTCCGCGGAGGAGGTGCTTTCGGTGCTCCGCATGAAGGCGGCCGAGCTACGGGAGGTGATCCATGCTTAGCGTGAAGGATGGGTTCGTGGTGAAGCACGCCAAGGCGAAGGCATTCTTTCCGCTGTACACCCGCAAGTCGGAGTTGCAGCATCAGACACATTACTGCCCCGGATGCGGCCACGGGATCGTACACAAGCTGGTTGCCAAGGCCATCGATAGCCTCGGCATTCAGGACAGAACGATCCTGATCAGTCCGGTGGGCTGCTCCGTCTTCGCCTACTACTACTTTGACGTCGGGAATGTCCAGGGGGCGCATGGGCGCGCACCGGCGGTGGCTACCGCGGTGAAACGAAGTCGGCCGGAGAGCACTGTCATCAGCTATCAGGGCGATGGCGATCTCTCGGCGATCGGCTCGGCGGAGATTCTCCATGCCGCGAATCGCGGCGAGAACATTACGGTCATTTTCGTAAACAACGCGATTTACGGGATGACGGGCGGGCAGATGGCTCCCACGACGCTGCTCGGGCAGAAGACCCTGACGACACCGCTGGGGCGTGATCCGCTGAACGAGGGGTATCCCCTGCACATGAGCGAACTGCTGGCGACACTCCAAGCGCCTGTCTACATCGAACGCGTCGCGCTGGGCGACAACAAGCTCATTGCGCGGGCCGACAAGGCCATTCATCGCGCGATTGAGAACCAGGTGAAGGGGTTAGGCTTCTCGCTGGTGGAAGTGCTCTCGCCCTGCCCAACGATCTGGAAGAAGGAACCACTGGAAGCGCAGCGCTGGGTGCGCGAAGTGATGACGCAGACTTTTCCGACGGGCGTATTTTGCGATCGAACCAAGGACGCCAGACCACGCGCCCCGGCCGCGGTCGCGCCTCCGCTGGAGCGCATTCCGGAGATTCTGGGAATTGGCGAATCGGAAAACGCCTTCGGCGTAGTTGAGCCGGCGAATCCGGGAAGCCTGTGTGAGAAGTCCGCACTGAACCGCGCGCGTCAGCAAGCGGACTCTCACGGTGCCGCGACCGTCCTTTCTGGTCAGGGAGCGGACCTCGAGCTTTTTCCGATCGATCCGGCGCTCGATCTGCAAGCAAAAATCGCCGGATTCGGCGGTCAAGGCGTTCTGCTGCTGGGAGAGGTGCTGGCGGAGGCCGGCCTCGAAGCTGGGTTGGAAGTTTCCTGGCTGCCGTCATACGGTCCGGAGATGCGCTCCGGCACATCGAACTGCCAGGTGCGGCTCTCGCGCAAGTCGATCGATTCGCCGCTGGTGTCGAGGCCGAGTGTCCTGATCGCGATGAACGAGCCATCGCTGCGCAAGTTCCTGCCGGCGGTGAAGCCAGACGGATGGGTGATTTTCAATGGCGACGCGTTCCCCCTGGACTGCACACGCAACGACGTACATTCCTTAGCGCGGAACTTCACTCATATAGCGGACGAGTTGGGCGATCCACGGGCCACCAACATGGTGATGCTGGGGGCGCTGCTTCGGGCGACGGATCTGATGCCGCTTTCGATCATCGACGCGGCACTCGGACGGCTGGTGAAGAACCAACGCATGGTGGAACTCGACCGGCACGCGCTGGTGCGCGGCGGGGAACTGATGGAAGAGGCAAAGCTCGAAGAAGGAGTCGGCGATGAAAGCGGATGCGAATCCCAATACGATTGTTTACTTCAATAACCAGTATGTCGCGCTGAAAGACGCAAAGATCAGCATCCTGACCCATGCCCTGCACTACGGGGCCGGCGTGTTCGACGGAATCCGCGGGTACTGGGATGAAGCGCAGCAAGACCTGTTCGTGATGCGGCCGGTGGAACACTATGCCCGGTGGAAGAAGAACTGCGGCATCTTGCGAATCGATGTCCCGCGCACGGACCAGGCGCTCTGTGAAATCACGCTCGAACTGATCCGGCGCAACGGCTTCAAGCAGAACATCTACGTGCGGCCGATCGCGTACAAGAGCGCGGAGCGAATCGGCGTGTATCCGGACGATCAGGATGCCTTTTCCGTGATCGCCCTTCCGTTTGGCGACTACCTGCCAAGCGAGAAGGGACTGCACGCCTGTATCACTTCGTGGCGCCGCGTAGAAGATAACGCGATTCCGGGGCGTGCCAAGATTTGCGGGGCGTACGTAAACAGCGTGCTGGCGACTGACGAAGCGCGGCGCAACGGCTTCGACGAAGCCATATTTCTGAGCGAGAGCGGTCATGTCGCAGAGGGCGCCACCTGCAACATCTTCATGCTGCGCGGCGGGAAGCTGATTACGCCGTCTGCCTCCGAGAACATTCTGGAGGGCATCACGCGCGACACGATTCTGGAACTGGCTCGGCGGGAAATGGGACTCGAGGTGGTGGAGCGGCCCATCGACCGGACGGAACTGTATATCTGCGATGAGCTGTTCTTCACCGGAACGGCTGTGGAACTGGGGCCGATTGTGCGCGTCGACCATCGGGCGGTTGGCGCGGGTGTGGTGGGAGAAGTGACGGGACGGCTGCGGGCGCTCTATCGTGACGCGACCCGCGGCCGCCTGCCGCAATACAAACGATGGCTGGTTCCGGCGTATCATCCGACGATCGCCGGCCGAGCCGCGTGAGTGATGTTCTTGGTGGACAACTGTGGCACAGGCTATTAGCCTGCCGAGCCGGGAGTCATCTCGGCTTTTGGGGCGGTTTGTTTATGCCGTGGTTTGGAAGCGAGTAGCGAAAAGGAGACGATTCTATGTTGACGGCAGTTGTTGAGAGAAACGCATACGACGTCGCGATGGAGAATTTCGATCATGCCGCCGATGCGCTCGAACTAGAAAATGACGTTCGAGAGATGATCAAGTACCCGGAACGCATCCTTATGGTGAGCGTTCCCGTGCGCATGGAGAGTGGCCGGATCCGGCGCTTCGAAGCGTACCGGGTACAACACAGCACGGTCCGCGGACCGGGTAAGGGCGGCATCCGCTACCACCCCAATGTCACGCTGGACGAAGTGAAAGCACTCGCCACGTGGATGACGTGGAAGTGCGCCGTGGTGAACATTCCATTCGGCGGCGCCAAGGGCGGTGTGACGTGCGATCCCAAGCATATGACCATGGGTGAACTGGAACGGCTGACGCGGCGCTATACCAGCGCCATCCTGCCGATCATCGGACCGGACCAGGATATTCCCGCACCGGACGTTTACACGAATCCACAGACCATGGCTTGGATCATGGACACGTACAGCGTAACGAAGGGTTATCCGATCCCCGGCGTGGTGACGGGGAAGCCGATCAGCCTGGGTGGATCGCTGGGCCGGAATGAGGCGACAGGACGCGGCGTGTTCTACACGACCCAATCGGCATGCGCGCACTTGGGGATTCCCCTGAAGGATGCGCGGGTCGTGGTGCAAGGTTTCGGAAACGCAGGTTCGATTGCGGCCCTATTGCTGCATGAAGCCCGATGCCGCGTCATCGCGGTGAGTGACTCGACCGGATGCATCCACAATCCGAAAGGACTCAATATTCCCGAACTGATGCGATTCAAAGAGGCTTGCGGGCATGTTTCGGAGTTCCCGGCTTCGATGCCGGTGTATCCGCAAGAGCTGCTCGGACTGGAGTGCGAGATTCTGATTCCGGCCGCGTTGGAGAATACGATTCACGAAGAGAACGCGGCACGCGTGCGCACCAGGATCGTGGCGGAGGCGGCCAATGGACCGTTGACGCCGGAAGCGGACCGCATCCTGGACAGCAAGGGCGTGTTCCTGATTCCGGATATTCTGTGCAATGCCGGCGGTGTTACGGTCTCGTACTTCGAGTGGGTGCAAGATGAGCAGCACTTATTCTGGTCGGCTCAGGATGTCTATACCCGGCTGGAGCAGGTGATGAAGGTTGCGTTCCAGGATGTGCTGGCGATCCATACCGAGAGGAAAGTGCCGATGCGGATCGCAGCGAACATGCTGGGAGTGGGACGCGTTGCGGAAGCAGTGAAGATCCGCGGGCTCTATCCGTAAGTTGAGGTTCTGGTTGCTCAGGGGCAACACCGGCCGGCGAGGTCACACTCGCCGGCCGTTTTTTGTAAAGCCAACCGGGCCGCGACGGCCATAATTCCAGCACAGAACCGCGCGCGTCAGCAAGCGGATAGGAGCCGTGACTTAACTTCGAATCAAATCATCCGCGTTCACCGGCGGCCATTATTCTGCGCGCCGCCACCTATAATGAGGTCCATGCCCAGGCCCGAATCTCGCTCAGGAGTCTCGGCAGTTGTCCTTGCCGCCGGTATGTCCACGCGTATGGGAAGCCCCAAGCAACTGCTCCGGCTCGGCGAGAAAACGCTGCTGGAAACGGTCCTGGACAATCTGCGTGCCTCCCAAGTAGACGAGCTGGTTGTCGTCCTGGGCGGCTCGGCACAACTGATCCAGCAGCAGATCAACCTCGATGATGCGCGGGTCGTGATCAACGAAGCGTATCAGCAGGGCATGGGCACATCGCTGCATGCCGGTGTCTCTGCCGTCGATTCTTCCTCAGACGCAGCCTTGATCGCGCTGGCCGACCAACCGTTCGTGCGCCCCGGCACGATCGACCATCTCATCGATTGCTATCGAGCCCAACGTCGCCCTGCTGTGATTCCGATCTACAAGGGCCACCGAGGCAACCCCATCCTGTTGGACCGCTCACTGTTCCCCGAAGTGATGACCCTGTCGGGCGACATGGGTTTTCGCTCGATCCTGGGCCGTCATACCGAGAAGATTCTGAAAGTGCCCGTGGGCGACGTGGGCGTACTGATCGACGTGGACACAGAAGCCGACCTGCAAAAGTTCCAGCAGGCCTACGTTCAGGGAACTTTGTCGCTCGAACTTCTCGAAGGCGGCGGCGGTTGTTGACCGCGCTCATCGGGTCGCCTACCGGTTCGAACAACGCTGGATTACGTGATACCCCAATCAGGCCAAACGCAACGAGCATTCATCCAATGTTTACGGGCATCATGACGTGATTGCAGATAGCCCGGCTACGATAGGGTGCGGACATCCTTGAGCGTGATGCTCCAATTGCCAAGCCCGCGGCTGCGGGCGTAAGAATCTTCCTCGATCTGAAACAGCACTTCGAGTCGCCGCCCGGGCTGAAACAAATCGGCGCGGTCGCCAAAATTCCATCCGTTACAAACCAGCATCCGGTTGCCCTGCCGCATCGGCACCTTGCAGTGCTTGCCGTCCGACAGCAGTCTGGGCGGCCCGGCGACTTCCACGTCTGTCGCATGAAAAAGCGGTGTGGCGTTGCCGAAGCCGAAGGGAGCCAGCGCGAAGACTTCGTCGACCGATGCATCCGTCAGTTCGGTGAAGTCAGTTGTCGCGTCGATCGTGTGCTGCGGGCACAGATCGCCGGGCGACAACTTCTGGTTGGCGAAATCTGTGAAGCGCTGCCGGAAGGAGGAGACCTTGTCGGCGGGAATCGTAAGGCCTGCCGCTTGGCGGTGCCCGCCAAACTTGGTGAATAGATCGGGCATGCTCTCCAAAGCTTCGAGCAGATGGAATGCCGGAATGCTGCGTCCGGAGCCGGAGAGATACCCCTCGTCACGCGAAGTGGTGAGCACGAAGACCGGGCGGCTGAAACGCTCGACCAACCGGCTCGCCACAATGCCCACTACGCCCAGATGCCAGCCCGGCTGGGCAAAGATCAATGCCCTTTGCCCGTCGTCCACAGGCACGGCATCGCACTCAGCGAGAATCTGTTCTACGGTCGCGGCTTCCTCGTCCTGCCTCTCCCGATTGAGCCGGTCCAACTGCTGCGCCAGTTCCCGCGCCCGTTTCTCGTCCGTCGTGACAAACAGCTCAATCACATCAGTGGCGCTCGCCATGCGGCCGGCCGCATTGATGCGCGGCGCCAGCCGGAACGCCACCTGGTTCGCCGACGGCAAATCACCTCTGGCGAACCCGGCGACTTCCAGCAGCGCCCGCAGCCCGGCATTGCGGATGGTGCCGAAGCCGGAGAGGCCCCGGCGGACAATCGTGCGATTCTCGCCAGTGAGCGGCACAATGTCCGCGACGGTCGCGACGGCCACCAGTTTCAGGAACGAATCCAGCAGCAATCGCTGGCGGTCAGGCGTCAGGTCGCTCTTCAGTAGTAATGCTTGAATCAGCTTGAGCGCAACACCGGCACCGCAGAGGTTCTTTTCCGGATACGGGCAGTCGCGACGGTTGGGATTGAGCACCGCGAGTGCCGGCGGCAGGGTGGACTCCGGCAGGTGGTGGTCCGTCACAATCACGTCAATTCCCAAGCCGCGGGCCTGCTCGACCACGGCTGATGCGCGAATGCCGGTGTCGACGCTTACAATCAGCCGCACACCATTCCGTGAGGCCGCGTCGATGACGTCGGCATGCATCCCATAGCCGTCCTTGAGCCGGTGCGGTATGTGGAAATCAGCGGCCCCTCCCAACAATTCAATGGCTTTTTTCAGAATGACGATCGAGGTCGTGCCGTCCACGTCGTAGTCGCCATACAGCAGGATTCGCTCACTCGTCTTGATTGCGCGATGCAGACGATCCGCAGCCCGACCCATATCGGCCATGAGGTGCGGATCGTGCAGCGATGTGAGATCGGGATCCAGGAACCGGCGCGCCGCTTCGGAATCGCCCATCCCGCGGCGTACCAATACGCGCGCCGCTAGCGCATGCACCCCCAACTCACGCTGCAGTTGCTCGACCGCGCTCGGATCAGGATGCGGTGAGATCCAGCGCGCCGGTGTTCGCCTTAGGCCAGTGGCCTGTTTGATCCCGGCCATTAGTTCTTCGAATAATAGCCGGACATCGGCCCCGCGTCTTCGTCGTCTTCTTCGTCTTCGTAGTCGGTGGCCGCTTCGATCTCACCCATGATGTCGCCTAGATTCTCATACCACTCGGTGCGCAGCTCAAAAATGTAGATACGCCCTTCGTGATCGAAAGTCAGTTCAACCACACAGGTGAACCCTTCGTAGGCCTGCAACTCCCGAAGCCGTGCTTCAAGACTCCGCTTCTCTTCGCGGGTCATGGTGGTTTGCTCCAGGCGCTCCAGTGCTTCGTCGATTTGGTCGAGAGTGAAAGCCCGGTGATGAAGAACAATCAGCTTCACGCCGGAGCTCAACGCCACGTCGAGAAACTTACGGAAGTCCGAGTGGCGGTCAACGTCCCAGTACACAAAGGGCAGGGAGTCAAGCAGTCTGGAATAGCCGTGAAAGACGGCAAACTTCTTGGCCTCCAGATAGGCCAGCATCTCCGTGCGAATGGTTTCCAGATCGAGAGCCATTGGCTTCACCCTATCAAATCAACAAAAATTAACACCTTGGGCCGCGTGAAAAGGTCAAACCTAGAAGAAGCGGGAAGGGTCTAGAGTATAAGGAGCACTCCCGCCAATTCACGCTCAAAATCAACGATCACATTTGGCGTGGGCGCCATCTCGTTCAAAAGTAAAGGAATCTAAAAATGAAAAAGCTCTTTCTGTTAAGTCTGGCCGTGGCAATTCTCGGCCTTTTCAATATTGTTAGCGCAGCCGATGCGACCGGCAAGTGGACTGTGTCCATTCAAGGACAAGATGGCACACCCCGGACGCAGACCTTCGAATTCAAGGCCGACGGCGCGACCTTGACCGGTACCGTCAGCGGACGCCAAGGCGAACCCAGCCCCATCTCGAATGGGAAAGTGGATGGCGACAACATCAGCTTTGAGGTGACTCGAAGCAGGGGTGGCAACTCCTTCACCATGAAGTACACGGGCAAAGTGAGCGCCGACAAAATTGTTCTATCCGTGGCAATGCCTAACGGTCAAACCCGCGAGATGACCGCGACAAAGGCGAATTAGCTCGTGCGGGCTTTTCTCCTTGCGTGTGCGGCTCTGCTGCTGGTGAGCATCGCGCTCCAAGCGCAGAGTGGGTT
>JBAUOG010000198.1:0-12300 GCA_049579625.1 Bryobacteraceae bacterium | reverse complement strand
GGCCAGCGTTTGGGCCCGCGTTGTCCAGAGAGCCTGGTACGCCTGGAGGCTGGTGCGTACCTCCTGCTCCAGACTCTGCTCACTCACTCGCGAAGCGTACTTCTGAACCATCCAGCCGGTCGCCGCGAACAGGGCCGCGGTCGCGATGGAGGTTGAGAGAAAGATTCGCCACAAGAGTGGGAGACGCCGGAGTGAGAATCTCATTGTGGGTACCCTGACTGGTCGTCCGTCGCCGGCGGATAATCACGACCATATTTGTTTTTGTGCGGCAAGGGCAGATATCCAGCCTCTGAAATGGTAATCGCCGAAAGCGTGGCGCCCGAGTCCGGCACCGTCACACTTCGTGCCAGCGAGGCGAGGGTCTCCGAGGTGGCTCGCTCGTGAAGCACATGCAGCCGATATTGGCCGCCGGGGACATCCGAAATTGTGAAATGCCCGTCTTTGCCGGTGATGGCGAAGTAAGGAGAGTTGAGCACAACGATGAGGGCCGACATCGAAGGATGGATATTGCAGAATATCCGCACCACACCGGTGTGCGTGAAATGAATCGACCGGCTTGTTCCAGGTGGATAAAGCGAGAGGTCAAAGATCTGGCCGTCGAAGCTCGAAAAGGCATTGTGAAAGATCGGATCCAGGTTGGGAAACTCGACGGTAGTGCCGACGTCGACCGCAAGGACATGTGGATCGAAACGTTTATCCTTCTGGATCATGCGCACATGTTGCGACGGCACAATCGGTACTGTTTTACCGGACGGCTCTAGCCAAATCACAACGCCTGAGAAGTCCTGGCGTTTGCGAACGGCCGATTCACTGGAACCCGTGAGTCGCACCGCGCCCGTCACCGCCCCGCCCCGCAGGCCGGCGACCGCCACAAATGAAGTGCCGAACAACACGCACAGCGAGGCGAGACTAGAAAAGATACGCGAACGCAAGATCATAGCGGTTACGGACCTGTTCCGGCTCTGATAGCAGTCGGGTGCGCGCCTGAAGGGCTTCGAAGCTGATAATCACGTTCGGTGAGATGCGATACATCAGGTTTCCGGCATAGGAGAAGTTTTGAATTATGCCGCCAAAGACGGAATCGCTTACCTGGTTGTTTTGCACGCCGGCAAAGATGTTTAACGTCAGCCGGCTGGTAAGGGGTGAGGAGGCCTGAGCCCACCCTCCCCCTCCATGAACGGGTTGGACGATTGGGAGATCAGGATCAACAACGTCAAACCCTGGTGGCAGGCCGCCCAGGTTGGAGAAGTTCTCACCGCGAAACATAGTTCCGGTCAACCGTAACTTCGACCACGGTACCGCCAGCCAATCGACGGAATAAACCCTGGAGGGAACGCTGGTGTAGAGGACATAGGTAGTACTGAGATGGAACCCGGCGCCGACCTCGAAGCGCCTTTCGTCATCAAACTTATGCCAGAAGGCCGCTCGGCCCTCGAGAGCGGGGCGGTTGGGCTGGAACCCTGCGTACTGTACAGCTGGATTCTGTGCGTAAGTCTCCTGCGTCTCGAGAACGGCCAATTGCCCGGTTATTCCAGTGGCTGCACTTAGATGCACTCGTTCCTCATAACGAACTTGAGGGAGCCAGAGCCACAGGTTGCCCGCGCCGGCGAGTGGAGGGATGCCCACCTCAGCGAATGAGCTCGGCATGTAAGGCGAAATCAGCGGGGCATACTGGCCCACGGAGAAGCTGCGGTTCCGCCAGTCAAACGAGATATCACCGGTCCGGATACGCAGCCAGCCATGGTCAGCCGGCTCGAAGAAATCCATAACGAGGTTGCCGGAGACCTTGCCCCCGCCGGGCAGGCTTCCACCCTGAAACTGAAGGCCAATGGTGGTTTGGCGCAGTGTTCCACCCGAGGGACTGTCGCCGGTGGGGAGGTAGTAGTTGTTGCTGTTCGGCTGAGAATTTGAAAAGGCATTGAACAGCAGCATGCCGGTAAGCGTCACGGGGAATTTGTGTGCAGCTTCTACCTTGGTTTGAGATTGCTCCTCGATGCGACGCTCGGCGACGTCGACGCGTTCGTCAAGGGATGGCTGTGGCGTGGCGGCTGCAGCTTCGGCGGGTGGCTGGGCAGGGGACCGTGAAGCGGCCATCTCCTCGCGCAAGGCGTGAACTTCCTCCAGCAACTGCCGGTTTTGATCTTCCAGCGCGGAAAGGCGCTGCAGGATGGTCTGGAGCGCCGCGCTCTGCGGATCCGTTTTGTCGTCCGCCCCCAGCATGAGTCCCGGCAATAGGAATGTAAAGAGAAGTGCTTTAGTGTTCATTGAGCAGGCTCTCTAGTTTCTGTCGAATCTCTGTCGGTGAATAAGGCTTCGGGAAGTATGCATTTGCCCCGAGGCGAATCAGACGTTCGAGCGTTCCGGGTTGAGTATCACCGCTGACGACGATGATGGGCAGGGCCGTGTAGCGCTGATCGCCGCGGATCAGCTTGATCAATTCGAATCCGTCCATAGACGGCAGGTGCAGGTCCGTCACTAGCGCGGCGACATGATCCGGAGTACTGCCAAGCGCAGTTAGGGCATCGCGAGCACTAGAAAACAGCTGCACGCGGACTCCAAGAATCGTCTGTAGCGCAACCTCTAGAGGTGCAGCCGCACCTTCGGAGTCTTCGACGATGAGAACAGTTTGCTGCATGGCGGGTTCTACGGGAGGAAACGGTAGCCCACGCCATGCACAGTCAAGAAGTGACTGGGAGCGCCGGGATCCGACTCCAGTTTCTGGCGCAGCCGCATGACGTGCGCATCGACCGTGCGGGTATTCGGGTAGGATTCATAGCCCCATACCGAGTTCAGAATGACGTCCCGGGTGAGTACACGGTCAGCATTCTGCAGGAAGAACGTGAGCAGGTTGTACTCGGCCGGCGTCAGCTTGACTTCCGCGCCACGATGGGTAACGGTCCGGCGGTCAATGTCGACTTCCGTGTTCTCGAAGCGCAACAGCTTCTGGGCATCGCCGGAACTCCGTCGTAATACAGCGCGAATCCGGGCCAACAGCTCGCGGCTGCCGAACGGCTTGACCATGTAGTCATCGGCGCCGATTTCGAGCAGCAGCACCTTATCAATCTCGTCGCCGATCGCGCTCAGGACAATAATTGGGGTCTGTACGTTGGCCGCCCGGAGTTGGCGGCAGACGTCGACGCCGCTCATCCCCGGCAGGCGCAGGTCCACTAGTAATAGGTTCGGTTTGAGCGCGAGGGCCTTCTCGTATCCGCCCTTTCCGTCCGCGGCGAATAGAGGCGTATAGCTCTCGCGCTCGAGCATCACGCCGATGGTGTCACGTAGGCATTCATCGTCGTCGATGACAAGAATCTTCTGCATGTTATCTCTTCTCCGACGAAATCCATTTCCGGTCGACCTCGCATGCGGCCTAATTCGGGCTAAGGGAACAAGGTCCGAATTGCCCAAAGTGTACATCAAGCAAGATGGCACGGGCGAGCGCGGCATGCACGCCTGGGCTAGTACGTAACATGCCGGCTCTTCGGGGGTAGGCTTGGCCAAACCCGGTAAAGCTGATTGCTACGAGTCTAGGGCCCTGCGCAGGGCGGAGGTGTGAGAAAGCTGTAAACGTTTTGTAAATTCCTGGTGTTTTCCCGCTGGTCGATCTGAAATGGCAGGACGCCATTGGGGTCGATAAAAAAGAGACTCCCCGGCTGTAGTGTTGCGGGAGTTCCGTCAAGGGTCTTAAACTATCCCGCTGTGCGTATGTTTGCGAGCGGGGTGGGCTGCGTACGAGGGGCCGAACCTGTTGTGAACACGAGGTCGACGCTGCGTCGTGCTCCGAGGTGGAGAGAAATTGCGGTTCTGGGACCAACCCTACAACGGGTTGAGCGTCGAAGCTCGGCGAAAAACGGTGGGCCTGCGAGACTACAGCTTAAGGCTCAGAAACAGGGCCAGAACGAAGAGACCAGCGACCAGGGTCTTTGTCTTGCGATTGCTGTCGGCGAGGAGGAATCGAATCGTGACGGGGATCAGAATCCCACTCGCTAAAAAGAACACGAGGTATAGGACTCCGTACAGCATGATTTGAAAAGGGTAACACAAATCTCTGTTGCTTTGTTTGAAACAAAGCAAGGAAAAACCGCATGCGGCTAGGGACCCTGGGTGGCCGGCCACCGGCGCGGCCTACTGGATCGTGCCGACCCGCGCTGGTGTGAGCGTTTACACAGACCTTGACGCGAGCGGCTCCGAGTGCCTTTCAGGTTCCGAGCGAGCCTTCAGGCAGCGAGGCGACAATCTGGCGCCTAAGCGGCCGGCAGGGCTAGAATCTCATTGCAGAGTGCCTGCCAAACCGAATCGCCGATCTCGGAATCGACTGACAAGGTGGTGGCGGCATCGCCGGGGCGAAGCGGGGCGAACTCAAGTTCCAAATGCGATGAATCGCCGTCTTTCCGTTTGTCAACCCTGATCAGGCCCGAGAGATCGAGCCAGAGCCCTTTACCGACGTGCGCGAGGCGTTCGCGTAGCGGCGTCAGTTCGACCGCCCAGCAGAGGCGGCTGTCACGCTTGCGCAGGATGATATCCCGGCGCAGGCTTTTGAACGTGATCGTGATGCCACCGGGGATCCCGTCACCCAGAAAAACGACCCGCAAGCTGCGAACGTCTGAGAGGTCCGCAAAGCAGTATTCGCCGAGTGCTGTGAGAGCTGTCACTTGTTTTCCGCCATGAAAGAAAACCTCCCAGGGAAACGGGGTGAGGAGCGGCGAAAACTTCTGGTCGTGAGCACTCCGCCGAACCTTCATGTTTTTTATCGGCGGATGGCGGGCTGAGGATTAGATCAGAGGTCGCCTGCGTTGATTCAGCGAGCGATGACCGCCGGGGTGCGTTCCCTGAGTTCGGGCGGTTGGGTCACAGCTTCCGGGTCAGCCGCGCACAGTCAGGCGCTTGGTCATATGCTGTATGGATATGAAGAAGCATCTCCTCACCACCACGCTTGCTGCTGCCGCCGTATTCTCCGCCGGGTATTGGATGGGCACCAGCCGAACCGTCCACGCTGCGACTCCGCGCACCTTTGAACTGCGCATCTATACCACCTACGACGGCAAGTACAACGACCTGCTCGCCCGATTTCGCGACCACACCACCAAGATCTTCGAGAAGCACGGGATGACCAACATCGCCTATTGGAACCCGACGGACGATCCGAAGAAGGGCAAACAACTGTACTACCTGCTCGCGTTCCCGAGCCGTGAAGCAGCCACCAAGTCCTGGGCTGCATTCAGGGACGATCCGGAATGGCAGGCCGTGCAGAAGGCTTCCGAAGCCAATGGGAAGATCGTCGAGAAAGTGGAGTCCGTTTTCATGGAGCCCACCGACTTCTCGCCGCTCCAATAAACACCCGCCCTTTCGCCCATGAGCGCTTTCCAACACACCGTTGGTGGCAGGACGTATCGCTTCGCCGATCTGAGGACGTTGTTGGCGCGGGCTACACCGCTTCGATCCGGTGACGAACTGGCCGGCGTCGCTGCCGAGTCAGCCGAGGAACGCGTAGCGGCCCAAATGGCTCTTGCCGATCTGCCATTGAAGGCTTTTCTCGAAGAGCCGCTGATTCCCTATGAAAGCGACGAAGTGACCCGGCTTATCTTCGATCGTCACAACTCGGCCGCATTTGCTCCCATCTCCCATCTCACGGTGGGAGAGCTCCGCAACTGGCTCTTGAGCGAGGCCGCGACTGGCGAGGTTCTCGAGACGCTGCAGCCTGGCCTGATGCCCGAAATGGCCGCTGCTGTATCCAAGATCATGCGCCTGCAAGACCTGGTAACGGTGGCAGCCAAGATCCGGGTGGTCACCCGATTCCGGACAACTATTGGGCTCGCCGGACGCCTCTCGACGCGACTGCAGCCCAACCATCCAACCGACGATCCGAGAGGTATCGCTGCCAGCATCGTGGACGGCCTGATGCTGGGGAGCGGCGATGCTGTCATCGGAATCAATCCGGTCTCCGATAGCGTGGAGTCGGTTGTTTCTCTGTTGCGGCTGATCGATGCCATCCGGGTGCGTTATCAGATTCCTACCCAAAGCTGCGTCCTGGCCCATGTGACAACACAACTGGAGGCCCTGCGCCAAGGCGCTCCCGTCGATCTTTTGTTCCAATCGATTGGCGGCACGCAGCAGACCAACAATTCATTCGGAATCAGCTTGGCACTCCTGGAAGAAGCCCGGCAGGCAGCGTTGGAGCTGCAGCGCGGCACAGTGGGAAACCAGGTGATGTACTTTGAAACCGGCCAGGGAAGCGCCCTATCGGCAAATGCCCATCACAGCGTTGACCAACAAACCTGCGAAGCCCGCGCGTATGCCGTTGCTCGAGCCTTCGATCCGCTGCTGGTCAACACCGTGGTCGGCTTCATCGGCCCCGAGTATCTATACGACGGCAAGCAGATCATTCGCGCCGGACTGGAGGACCACTTCTGCGGCAAACTCCTGGGACTCCCCATGGGCTGCGACGTCTGCTACACCAACCATGCGGAAGCCGACGACGACGACATGGACGTGTTGTTAACCATGCTAGCCGCTGCCGGCGTGAACTACATCATGGGGGTTCCTGGCGCTGACGACATCATGTTGAACTACCAAAGCAGTTCATTCCATGATGCGCTTTATCTGCGAGCCCTGTTTCACCTTCGGCCGGCGCCCGAGTTCGAAGAGTGGCTTGAGCACGCACGGCCTCAGCTTCCGGAGATCTTGGCGCTGGTCGGCGCCACTGGATGATCACGCTAAGGCAGTTCACCATGGCCCGCGTCGGATTAGGTCGTGCAGGTAACAGCCTTCCAACCTCCGAATTGCTCGACTTCCGGCTGGCACATGCCCGCGCCCGCGATGCCGTGCATTCTCCGTTTGACGTGCAGTCGTTGCTGGTCGAACTGCGACAGCTGGGCCTCGAGACCATCGCTGTAGAAAGCGATGCCCGCGACCGTACCGAGTACCTCCGGCGTCCAGACCGGGGCCGGCGCCTGTCAGCAGCATCCTCGAGACTACCCAGGAGCCAGGCGACAAGCCACGACGTGGCATTCGTCATTGCGGATGGTCTCTCGCCGGTCGCAGTCCTCCGCCATGCGGTGCCGCTCCTGAGTCTCGTTTCCGCCGAACTCGTGCGCGATGGCTGGTCGATTGCGCCCGTGGTGGTAGTAGAGCGCGGCCGCGTCGCGATCGGCGACGAGATCGGTGCCGCGCTCGGAGCAAGGCTGGTGGTTGTCCTGATCGGAGAGCGTCCAGGCCTAAGTTCTCCCGACAGCCTCGGCATCTACGTCACCTGGGATCCCAGGCCGGGTAGAACAGACGCCGAGCGAAACTGCATCTCAAACGTCAGGCTGGAGGGTCTGAGCTACGAAGCGGCTGCGTTCAAGCTACTCTTCCTCGCGCGTGAGGCGCGGCGCCTGAAACTGACAGGCGTTCAGTTGAAAAAAGATGATACAGCCCGCCTGCTTGGCAACTAGTCCGTACGGAGGCAATAGATTGAGCACTGAACCGCGCGCGTCAGCAAGCGGATTCCTTCGTCCGCATCCCACTGAATTCAGCCTTCTTTCTGCACCGATTCTTCGTCCTCAACCCTGACCAGGTTCTCGTCATTGGAGTCGTAGTCGAACAGCTGGGCATACCGCCCCCATGACAGCAGCGTTTCAAACTGGTTCTCTGCCTCGACATTGCTGAAATGTTCATCCAGGATATCGATGAAGAACTCCTTGCCGACCTTCCCGTTTTTCTTCTTGCGAAGTATCTCCACAACAGTCGAGACAAACGGTACGTTCTTCAGGAACTGCTTGCGGAACAGGTCCTTACTGCGCTGTACGTCCGCAGTAGCAAATTCGAGTCCAACGGGAGTGATGATGACGTCCCCGTCCACCACGTCGGCGAAGCCCAGCAACTGGGCCGCGTCCATGGTTGGCAGCAGGTCGTCGACTTCCAGCCGGAGTGTTTGTGCCAGCTCGGGCAGGTCCGCCCGGCCGCCGTGGTCGTTGACCAGTTCTAACAGGCCGCTCATCCCTCCAACTCGGGCGTGAGGCAACATGGGGAAACGGGCTGCCTGGGGATCTACTTGCGGCACTGGCAGATTGCCGACCGCCACTTTTGGATTGGTCATCACGGTGTAGATGTAGTCGACGATTGATGCAAAGCGCGGATCCTTGTTGTGGCGGGGACGCGGAATGTCCACCGTGACCTCGCCGCGCACGCGGCCGGGGTTGGCCCCTAGCACCACGATGCGATCAGCCAGCAGAACGGCCTCCTCGATGTTGTGAGTGACGATCAGGATGCTCTTGGCCGGGAATCGGCCTGCTTCCCAAAGATCGCTGATTTCGCCACGCAGGTTCTCGGCGGTGAGAACGTCAAGAGCGCTGAACGGTTCGTCCATCATCAGTACATCCGGCTTCATCACGAAGGCGCGCGCAAAACCGACCCGCTGCCGCATTCCGCCTGAGAGCTCGCGCGGATATGCGGTCTCAAATCCATCCAGGCCGACCATGTTGAGCGCATTGGTCGCGGCCTCCTCACACTCTGGCTTCGGCACGCCCCGTGCGTACAAACCTAGCTCCGCGTTCTCCTGGACCGTGAGCCAGGGGAGCAGCGCGAAGCTTTGAAACACCATCGCCACGCCTGTATTGGCTCCCGTGAGTTCCTGGCCGTGCATCGTCACTTTGCCCCGGCTCGCCGGAATCAACCCCGCCATGATACGCAGCAGCGTGCTCTTGCCGGAGCCGCTCCGGCCCAGCAGCGCCACCACTTGGCCGGCCGGAATCTCCAGGCTCACGTCTTCCAGCACAGTGAGCTCGCCATCGGGCACAGCGAACGTCTTCGAGATGCTTTCGGCGCGCAGGATGACTTCGGATGAAGAGCCTGGTCGGTTAATTACGCTGGTTGCCATTCGGTTCACCCTTGTCCGTTCACTAACCGAGCCTGAACTTCGTTTCGGCGAGCCCATACAGCCGGCGCCACAGGAGCCGGTTGATGCCCACCACAAATACGCTCATGAGGCCGACGCCGAGCACGATACGCGGCCAATCTCCCTTGCTGGTTGCCTCGGCGATGTACTCACCAAGACCTTTGGCTCGCAGCGTCGTGTCTCCCCAAGATACGAGTTCTGAGACGATGCTGGCATTCCATGC
Source organism: Bryobacteraceae bacterium (assembly GCA_049579625.1). Taxonomy (GTDB): domain Bacteria; phylum Acidobacteriota; class Terriglobia; order Bryobacterales; family Bryobacteraceae; genus CAJCIT01. The sequence goes on along the minus strand of JBAUOG010000198.1, from coordinate 3,205 downwards.
CCCGCCGGAGGCAGTGATGGCGCCCGTGACCCATGAACTGAAGATGCCTGGCGCAATCACGTAACGCCACAATCCCCAGCGCCTCAAGCCGAGGTTGCGCGCCATCTCTCGCAGATCGTTGGGCACACCCTGCGCTCCGCCGATCACGTTGAAGAGGATGTACCATTGCGAGCCCAGCGCCATCAGCAGCATGCTGCCCCAATTGATATGGACGTTCAATTTGATAAACGCGAGCGTCGCGAAGGGGAAGACGAAGTTGGCCGGGAATGACGCAAGCACCTGGACGATGGGTTGCGAGATGCGCGACAGGCGAGGGCTGAAGCCTATGGCAACCCCAATCGGTGTCCAGACCAGGGTGCTCAAGATGATCAGGGCCAACACGCGGAGGGCGGTGAGGAGGCCAAGGTATGCAGCCATGGCGAACTCCGCAATCCCGGCGCCTTCCAGCACGAAGCGGATCGCCGCCACGATGAGGCCCGCTGTGATCAGTATGACCACCGCGTGATAGATGCGATCCGACTTGGGATTCGCGGCCACGCGAGGCGCCGCAGTCCGCACCTCCGTCAGACGGCAGAACACACGGTCGACGGCGCGCCTGGTCGGCGAGAACAAGCGGGATGCGTAATACGGCAGATGCGCCGATCGCCAAAGGTCGTTGACCCAGAATCGCCGCACTTCGCCGGCGCTCAGCTCGAGCTTGTACCTGTCGGCCAGCGTCACGAGCGGGCGCCAGAAGAACTGATCGATGGCGACGATCAGGAGAACCATCGTAAGAACTGCCCAGGCCAGCGCCTTAAGATTCTGTTGGGCAACGGCGGCGGCGACGTAGGAGCCCAAGCCAGGCAGCGTGTAGTTGTGATTCAGGACGCTAATCGCTTCGCTGGCGGCTAGAAAGAACCAGCCTCCGCCGAAACTCATCATGCCGTTCCAAACCAGGCCGATCATGGCGGAAGGCACTTCCAGCCGGCTGAACCTCTCCCAGCGCGAGAGTCCGTACAGCGTGGCCATCTCCTCCAATTCGCGCGGCACCGTTCGAAGCGATTGGTAGAACGAGAACGTCATGTTCCACGCTTGGCCGGTGAAAATGGCGAAGATCGAAGCTGCTTCTAAGCCGAGCAGACTACCGGGGAACAGGGCGATGAAGCCAGTGACGGTGATGGAGAGGAAGCCGAGGACCGGTACCGATTGAAGCACGTCCAGCAAAGGCACAAGCACCGTTTCGGCGCGGCGGCTGCGGGCGGCCGCGTAGCCGTAGATCAATGTGAAGATCGTCGACAGCCCCAACGCAATGAACATGCGCAGCGTGGACCGCGCAGCATAGTTAGGCAGATTGGCGGGGTCGAGGCTAACCCCCGGCAGAACATCCGGCGGGTGGAAGCCCACCAGGGATTCGGTGCCCACGCGGGCGGCGAAGTAGAGCAACGTGAGCGTTCCAAGACCAACCGCCAGATCCGCCAGGCCGAAGCGTGGCCGTTCTACATCGATCGGTACCGGAGTAAGCGGCGGTTTTCGCCAGACATTCAGCACGCTATGGCTGAGGGTAGCGGAGTCTTCGCGGACGGTGCAAGGAATCAGGGTTGGGTTTTGGTTGCAATTCGATGAATTGATGAGACCATGGGCGAGAATGGCCAGAGAGGCATTTCCCGAATGATAGTGACCGATCGTCGACCCACGGGGCGGTCCATTTACAACTACTTCGATCGCGAAGAATGGAGCCGCCTGCGAGCCGACACGCCGATGACGCTGTCGGAGGCCGACCTGGAGACGCTGCGGGGCGTGAACGTGAACGTCTCGATTGACGAGGTCATTGAGGTCTACCTGCCGCTGGCACGCCTCTTGAACATGTACGTCTCAGCCAGGCAGGGTCTCTTCAAAGCGACAGCGGCCTTTCTTGGCAATCCCTCTGCCAAGGTGCCCTACATCATCGGCCTGGCTGGCAGCGTTGCAGTCGGGAAGAGTACCACGGCCCGCATCCTTCGAGAGTTGCTAGCGCGCGTTCCCAGCCGTCCCAAAGTGGATCTCATCAGCACGGACGGGTTTCTTTTCCCAACGCGGGTGCTGGAAGAGCGGGGACTCATGGAGCGCAAAGGATTCCCGGACAGCTTCGATACGCCGGCGCTAGTGCGCTTCCTTTCGGATGTGAAGTCGGGCCGGCCGAAGGTAAAGGCGCCGGTCTACTCGCACGTCTATTACGACATCGTTCCCAACCAGTTCAACGAAGTCGACCAGCCCGACATCGTCATCATTGAAGGGCTCAACATCCTTCAATCCGGCAGCTCGAATCCCAATCCGCACGCGCGCATCTTCGTTTCCGACTTCTTCGACTTCTCCCTCTATGTCGATGCCGACGAAGCGGTGATCTACCGGTGGTATGAGAAGCGCCTGCTCACGTTCAGGGAATCGGCCTTCAAAGATCCGTCGTCGTACTTTCACCACTACGCCAGTTTGACCGAGGACGAGGCGCGAGAACGCGCAAGACAGATCTGGGAAACCATCAACGGCAAGAACCTGGTTGAGAACATCCTCCCGACGCGAGAGCGCGCCGACCTCATTCTGTATAAGGGGCCCGATCACGCCGTCGAGGCGGTGAGGTTGCGGAAGCTCTGACACCAAGGGTCTCCGATGAGCGGCATCGCCGGCAAGTCGAAACAATCACGGATTCTTCACGCGGTGGATCAGCTTGCGCCGCAACTGCTGGAGTTCGCCTGCTCGCTGATCAACGTCCCGACCGTGAACCCGCCGGGGCGAAACTACCTGCCCTGCGCCGAACTGATCCAGGCCAAGCTTCGGGAGATCGGCTTTAAGGCTTCACTGTTTCCTTCGGATGGTCATCGGGACCATTCGCACGAATACCCGCGCCACAACGTGCTGGGAACTTTGTGGGGCGCTGAGCGCCGCCCATTGCTGCACTTCAACGGTCATATGGACGTGGTTCCGGCCGGGGAAGGATGGACCAGGGATCCGTTTGCCGGAGCCGTTGAGGGCGAACGCTTGTATGGGAGGGGCAGCTCCGACATGAAGGCCGGTCTGGCCGCGGCCATCTTCGCGGTCGAGGCGCTGCGGCTGGCCGGGGTAGCTCTCAAAGGGAGCATCCAAATCAGCGGGACGGTCGATGAGGAGAGCGGCGGCTTCGCGGGCGTCTCCCACCTCGCTCACAAAGGACTGCTGACCTCCCAGACCATCGACTACGTCGTGATACCAGAGC